>JBAQEN010000037.1:0-3087 GCA_049286765.1 Methylococcaceae bacterium | reverse complement strand
ACCGTAGATGCCTGTGCTGATGCTGGGGAATGCAATACTGCGAACACCATGCTCATCTGCAACCTCCATGGAGCGGCGATAACAGGAGACCAATAACTCGGGCTCACCGTGCGTACCGCCATACCAGACTGGACCGACTGTGTGAATGATGTACCTGGCAGGGAGTCGATAACCTTTAGTCAGCTTTGCATCGCCGACCTTACAACCGCCAAGCAGACGGCATTCATGATCCAGTTCGGGGCCAGCGGCTCGATGAATGGCGCCATCGACGCCGCCGCCACCTAACAATGAAGAGTTGGCAGCGTTAACAATTGCCTCAACTGCCAGAGTGGTGATGTCGGCTTGTTGCGCCTGAACTAAGGAAGTCATGAGAAGTATGACGAGCTATTTTTTAGTTATAAATTAGATTGATTAGGTGGTAAGCACAAAACGCTTTTTTGGAAAATTACTACTTATAATCTTCTCCAGTAAACAGGGCTGACCTGCCATCTTTCTCTACGCTTGACCTGTTCTTCACACATAAGGTTTATAACCTGTCCGATAGACCTTCTTTCCCTTTCAGCAATCTTTTTAATCTTTTCATAGACTTCTGAATCACACCGAAAGGCCGCATTTAATACATTTGCTATTTTAAGTCGCCCCCTTCGTTTATGTTGTAATGTACTATGCGCCATATAGTTATTGGTGTCTACTGTCACTCACTCATTATCTGTGAGTAGTTACTGATCCCTTGTAAACCGTCTACTCCTCCCATATGCAGCAAGTCTCCCTGCACATCAAAAAGCAGACAATACGTTTGCTGCACAAGCGGATATTTCTAATTGTTACTAACAATATTGAAAATTGTTAATGACCAAAGCAGCATAATTTTGTATAGTGGTGCAGTTTGATTTTTGTAACGGGATGAGTCTTTAAGGGTTCATCCCGTTTTGCACATTTGAGGTGGCGTGTTTGACTAAGTCTGCATTATTGTTGTTAGAAGATGGGACAGTATTTAACGGTGTGTCAATTGGTGCAGACGGCTGTTCCGTGGGAGAAGTTGTTTTTAATACCGCAATGACGGGGTATCAGGAAATCCTGAGTGATCCATCTTATGCCCGGCAAATTGTGACCTTGACCTATCCGCATATTGGTAATGTCGGCACGAATAGCGAAGATAATGAATCTGCCGCTGTTTTTGCCAGTGGTTTGGTAGTCAGGGATTTGCCCTTGCTGGCTAGTAACTGGCGCTGTGAAAAATCGCTGCAACAGTATTTGCTGGATAATAATGTTGTTGCTATTGCCGATATTGATACGCGCAAATTAACCCGCCTACTGCGTGATAAAGGGGCGCAACGGGGTTGTATTATGTCAGGTGAGTCCGTTGATCTGGAAGCCGCTAAAAAAGCGATTGAAAGTTTCCCCGGATTAAAAGGAATGGATTTAGCTAAGGTGGTCACTACCTCTAATTCTTATGAGTGGACTGAAAATATCTGGCATCTGCAAAACGGTCATATGCAAGCGGAGAACCTGACTAAACATGTTATTGCCTACGACTTCGGCATTAAACGTAACATTCTCAGATTACTAGCTCATCACGGCTGTCGTATCACAGTCGTTCCAGCGACTACTCCTGCGGATGTTGTTTTAGCGATGAATCCCGATGGCGTTTTTTTGTCCAATGGCCCTGGTGATCCTGAACCATGCACATATGCGATAGAAGCCATCAACACGATACTGGAAAAGAAAATTCCGGTGCTGGGTATTTGCTTGGGGCATCAATTGCTGGCTTTGGCCAGTGGCGCTAAAACTGAAAAAATGAAATTTGGTCATCATGGCGCCAATCATCCCGTTCAGGAAATAGCCACGGGGCGCGTGATGATTAGCAGTCAAAATCATGGTTTTGCCGTCAATGAAGCCAGTTTGCCCGATAATTTAATAGCGACTTATCGTTCTTTGTTCGATGGCAGTTTACAGGGTATTAAACGGATGGATTGTCCTGCCATGAGTTTTCAAGGTCATCCGGAAGCCAGTCCCGGCCCGCACGATGTGGAATCCTTATTTGATGATTTCATCGATATGATGAATCATGCAAGCAAACAATAACTAGCAAATTATAAAATGCCAAAAAGAACCGACATAAAATCGATCTTATTATTAGGGGCTGGCCCAATAGTTATTGGCCAGGCCTGCGAGTTTGACTACTCTGGTACGCAAGCCTGTAAGGCGCTGCGCGAAGAAGGTTACCGCGTTATTCTGGTTAATTCCAATCCCGCCACGATCATGACCGATCCCGATATGGCGGATGCCATTTATATCGAGCCTATCGACTGGCAAACGGTCGAAAAAATCATCGCAAAAGAACGCCCCGATGCTATTTTACCGACCATGGGTGGACAAACGGCACTGAATTGTGCTTTGGATCTTGATGCTCACGGTGTGCTGGAAAAATATAACGTCGAGATGATAGGAGCGACCAAAGAGGCGATTAATAAAGCCGAGGACCGTGAGTTGTTTAATCAGGCGATGCGAAAAATCGGTTTTGAAGTGGCAAAATCAAAAACCGCGCATTCAATGGAAGAAGCGATGGCAGCACAAAAGGAAGTGGGGTATCCAACTATCATACGTCCGTCTTTTACGATGGGCGGAAGCGGCGGCGGTATTGCTTATAACAAGGAAGAATTTATTGAAATCTGTGAGCGCGGTTTGTATTTATCGCCCACCAATGAATTATTGATTGAAGAATCGGTATTGGGTTGGAAAGAATACGAAATGGAAGTGGTGCGAGACTCCAAAGACAACTGCATTATTGTCTGTTCGATTGAGAACTTTGATCCCATGGGCGTGCATACGGGCGATTCAATAACCGTAGCCCCCGCGCAAACCTTGACCGATAAGGAATATCAGATTCTGCGTAATGTATCCTTGGCGGTCTTGCGTGAGATTGGCGTGGATACGGGCGGTTCCAATGTCCAGGTGGCGATTAATCCTATTGATGGGCGCTTGATCGTCATTGAAATGAATCCGAGAGTATCGCGCTCGTCCGCCCTGGCGTCCAAAGCCACAGGTTTTCCGATTGCCAAGGTGGCGGCTAAACTGGCAGTCGGT
>JBAQEN010000036.1:0-2111 GCA_049286765.1 Methylococcaceae bacterium | reverse complement strand
ACGAATCGGTTTAGGGCCGAAGCGCAAATGCGAGACGGTAATAGCGCCGGATTTTTTCGAGTCATAAACGAAATAACCCTGAGCGTTCAATTCGGTCGCTTCGCCGATAATTTTAATAGTGTTTTTATTGGCGCTCACCGTGCCGTCGCTGCCCAAGCCGTAAAACATGGCCTGAAAAGTTTCGGCGAGGGCATCGGTGCGATAGCTCGCATCCCAATCCAGACTGGTATGAGTGACATCATCGTGAATGCCGATGGTGAAATGATTTTTCGGTTGCGCCTGCTTCAATTCATCAAAAATCGCCTGGATCATGCCGGGCGTAAATTCCTTGGAAGAAAGACCATAGCGGCCGCCAACCACCTTCGGCAGCACGGAAAACTTGGCCGCGCCGCTGATAAAATCCTGAGCGAGCGCACCCAGGACATCCTTATACAGCGGTTCGCCATCTGCTCCCGGCTCTTTCGTGCGATCCAGCACGGCGATTTTCCGGCAAGTCGCCGGTAGCGCCGCTAACAGGCTGTCTGCATCAAAGGGCCGGTATAAACGCACTTTAAGCAGGCCCACCGATTCACCCTGACGATTAAGATAATCGAGCGTCTCAGCTACGGCCTCCGCGCCCGATCCCATCATCACGATAATGCGATCCGCCTGCGGCGAACCCAGATAATCAAACAGACGGTATGAGCGGCCCGTCAGCTCGGCAAATCGATTCATTGCGCTCTGCACGATCCCCGGCATCGCCTGATAATAGGCATTAACCGATTCCCGCGCCTGAAAATACACATCGGGGTTCTGGGCGGTGCCGCGCAGCACGGGGTTGTCGGGCGTTAAGCCTCGGCTTCGGTGCGCGGAAACCCACTCTTCATTAATCATTGCCCGCAATACCTCATCATCCAGCATCCTGATTTTAGCCACTTCATGCGAGGTTCTAAACCCGTCGAAAAAATGCATCAGCGGAATACGGCTTTCCAGCGCTGCGGCATGGGCGATCAGCGCAAAATCCATGACTTCCTGCGGCGAATTGGAACACAGCATGCCAAAACCCGTCATCCGCGCCGACATGACATCGCTGTGGTCGCCAAAAATCGACAAGCCCTGACAAGCCAGCGAGCGGGCGGCAATATGAAACACCGTCGGCGTTAATTCACCGGCAATTTTGTACATATTCGGAATCATCAACAGCAAGCCCTGGGAGGCGGTAAACGTCGTCGCCATCGATCCGGCCTGCAACGCACCGTGGATTGCTCCGGCGGCGCCGGCCTCACTTTGCATTTCCGTAACTTGCGGCACCGTCCCCCATAAATTGACTTGCCCGCGGGATGACCATTCATCGGCCCATTCTCCCATATTGGACGACGGGGTTATCGGATAGATCGCGATGACTTCATTGAGTTTATGCGCTACCGTAGCGGCAGCCTGGTTTCCATCGATTGTAAGTGTTTGCTGATTTTTCATTGGACAGCCCTGTGATGAACAAAAAGAAGTGTATCTACCCTATACGCTGTGAGATTTAGAAAATAGTTGATTTTACGCTTAATCTCAAATGCTGACATCACCATTTTGCTTGCAGCCTGATTCCGGAACCTTGCGCCTTATTTCAACATCTCCAAAGCCAGTTGCGCCATATTTTTTGAACCGCCGCCCTGCCCTAGCTGCTTCTTAACCTGGCTCAGATTAGCACGCATTTCCTCGGCATAAGCCTTATTCGTCAAAATTCTCATAACTTCTGCGGCCAAACTACCGGCGCTCGCCTCATGCTGAATGAGTTCCTTGACAATGCCCTTGCCCAGGACAATATTCGGCAAACCTATAAACGGTGTATTCACCAGCCATCTGCCCAGCCAGTAAGTTACAGGAGAAAGTTTGTAGGCAATGACCATCGGCACGGTCAACAAGGCAATTTCCAGGGTTGCCGTTCCCGAGGTTGTCATTACTACATCACAGCATTGAATGACATCATAAGGCTGGTTTTTAATCACCGTAATTTTAACGGGTGACTGGCTCATATAGCTTTCAAGCAAATCATCACTGACTGAATCCGCTTGAGGCAATATAAACTGGATATCGGGCAATCCGGCTTGCAACTTTTCAGCCGCTGCCAGCATGACCGG
>JBAQEN010000035.1:0-1918 GCA_049286765.1 Methylococcaceae bacterium | reverse complement strand
TGTCTATTGACTTCATTAAGTTTGCATACAGCGCCTTGAGCCAATTGATTAACAAAACCGTAGCGGGCGTCGGCTGCGAGGATATCAATCTCATCATCGGTTTCGGCTTCTACTCTGCGTTGTAATTCTAAAACTGTTGGCATTAGCGCTTTCCCTGCAATCTGTTTGGCCAAGGTATCGCCTTCCAACGACCGAACGGCCAGCCAGCGCAAATCACAACGGCGTTGATTTGCCGTTTCAGCCAAAAGGGGTGAAATATCTTCGATAGCTTGCTCTAAAGCCTCTGTGTAACTAATTGTTACCGAGGGTATTGGCTTGGTAATGGCTGAGCTGTTAATTGACGTTTTTAATGTGTTAATACCTTCCTTGATGGATGCGGAGATAGGAAGAACGGGGCAACCCAACTTTAAGCTAAGAAAATCAGTATCTATTTTAATACCACGTTGTTTAACCGCATCCATCATATTAAGGACCAAAATCATCGGCACCCGCATTTCGATAAGTTGTGACGTTAAATATAGATTTCGCTCAAGATTAGAAGCATCAACAATGTTGATAATCAAGTCGGCTTCTTTCGATGCAACATAATCTCTGGCAACTTTCTCATCTAGGGAAACCTGATCATCAGCAGCCTCTAAAGAATAAGTACCGGGTAAATCCACTAATTCGATCAGTTTATTAGCAAAGAAGTATTCACCGGTTTTTTTCTCAACCGTAACCCCCGGCCAGTTACCGACATGCTGACGAGCACCCGTGAGGGCATTAAAAAGTGTTGTTTTGCCGCAATTGGGATTACCAACAACGCCAACCGTAAAATCAGTTTTCATCACAGTTTCTCTATCAACAGAATTGCCGCTTCATCTTTACGCAAGGTCAATGAAAATCCCCGCAATTTAATTTCCACCGGATCACCCATAGGAGCAAAGCGGGTAACGCTGAATTCAGTTCCTGGCGTCAAACCCATAGCCAGTAAACGTTTGCGATAAGCCTTACCTGATTGTGCAAAACCGACTATTTTCCCCAAGTCACCTACAGCAAGATTTTTTAAGCTTATTGCCATTAATTCAATCCTAAAATTGGAGTATATTGGAAAATCCAAAAGATTAACGAGCAATCAATAATAATTCTCATTAAGAACGACTATATCACAAACCTGCGATCAATCAAAACAAGTCGTATTTTAATAATGTCTACGCAATTTACCATTGTCATAATTGCATCTAATTAAGTGTGATTTAAAGTACTGTAATCACCATCGTACTAAATATGCCAGACAGGAGCCAGGTACGCAGTACTCTATGATTTGCGAGTTCTTCATAAGGACCGATATCAATATCTCAGTAAAATTTGTTTTCAATTGCGCAATTCGTTCATTCCATACACTACAATCCCTCGGATGATTTACATCAAGACCGCTTATATTGAGCGTGTTTCTTCAGTCAATTTATTGTCGACTTATATTTCTGCTGTGATGGCGATAATCTCTTCTTGGCTTTTCCTGTTTTCCATTCTTGCAACCAAGCTATATCAGCTATCGCCCGAATCGAACTTTTTTCGAATCTGCCATGCCCAACTTTATTGCTAATAGGAGAAATTGCCGGAGATAAAAACGAGGTAACAAATGTTGTAACCGCGTCATGGACGCTTTCCCTAACTTCGACAAACTCTGGTCAAGGGTTGCCTTTCAGGTTAACCACATAATCGCCAGCATGACGTCGTTTGGGTTTGGCGCGTTCTTTTGGTAACCCATCGCATCAATCACAATTCATGCCATCGCTATACCAAGCCGTGGCAATATCTTGGGAAAGTCGGTGATGTCATTCGATTTAGCTTTGTAATCATCGGAAATCAAAAATACAGACTTATAACTTTATCCAAAATCTATTTTCAATTGTTTTTAAGCACGACTACACTGATC
>JBAQEN010000034.1:0-8081 GCA_049286765.1 Methylococcaceae bacterium | reverse complement strand
ACTTCGGATACCACTCAGAGATATTCGAGATATTGCCGGTAAGAACTGCCCGCATTCCTCACCTCAAAGACAGCGCAATAGATGTACTGACGAATATCGTGCCATGAAATAAATAACCTATTTGTTGTATTATTCGAAAAACGCGGTGACTAAGTTACTAGTCGATTATTTTAATTGTGGCCGGGAGCGATGATCAGGATACAGATGGAAAAATGGCCTTGTGGCGCATCCAAACCGGAAAGTAGTTTTTCCTTATATTGGAAACACATCACTTTGAATAATAAGTTATAATTTGCGGTTATTTAGTAAAACCAGTCAATCAAAAGCATGTCAGAAAACCTTCCAGAACTGCAACGGCGTCGCACATTCGCTATCATCTCACACCCTGACGCGGGTAAAACCACCATCACTGAAAAACTCTTGCTGTTCGGCGGCGCTATTCAGCTTGCGGGTTCGGTAAAAGGCCGTAAAGCCGCGCGCCACGCGACCTCTGACTGGATGGAAATGGAAAAAGAACGGGGTATTTCGGTGACGACCTCGGTGATGCAGTTTGAACATAAAGACTGCATTATCAATCTGCTCGATACCCCCGGCCATGAAGACTTTTCCGAAGACACTTACCGCACGTTAACAGCGGTGGATTCGGCGTTGATGGTGATAGACGTTGCCAAAGGTGTTGAAGAGCGAACCATTAATTTAATGGAAGTGTGCAGGCTGAGGACGACGCCGATACTTACTTTTATTAATAAACTGGATAGGGAAGGGCGCGAACCGATTGAATTAATGGACGAAGTCGAGAATGTTTTAAAAATCAAATGTGCGCCGATGACGTGGCCTATCGGTATGGGCAAGCGGTTTAAAGGTGTTTATCATCTCTATAAAGATGAAATTCATTTGTTCAGCGCGCAACATGGCGGAAGAATTGCCGAAGCCGAAGTTATTAAAGGCTTAAATAATCCCAAGCTGGATGAATTGCTTAAATATCAGGCTGAAGAATTACGCGATGAAATTGATCTGGTTAAAGGCGCCAGCCATGAATTTAATCTTGAGGATTATCTGGCGGGTGAATTAACCCCCGTGTTCTTCGGCTCGGCCATTAATAATTTCGGGATTCTTGAATTACTCGATGCCTTTGCCGAATATGCACCGTCGCCAAGACCAAGGCAAGCAGAACAACGTGTGGTTTCTCCCGAAGAAGACAAGTTTAGCGGTTTTGTATTTAAAGTGCAGGCCAACATGGATCCGTCACATCGTGACCGGGTTGCATTTTTAAGAGTGTGTTCCGGTAAATTCGACAAAGGCATGAAGATCCATCATGTCCGCATCGGTAAAAGTATACAGGTTGCCAATGCCATTACCTTCCAGGCTGATACCCGCAAAAGTGTCGAAGAAGCCTATCCCGGCGACATTATCGGTTTGCATAACCACGGCACTATTCAGGTAGGCGATACTTTTACCCAGGGCGAAACGCTTAAATACGGCGGCATTCCGTATTTTGCTCCGGAATTATTCCGCCGTGTGGTTTTAAAAGACCCGTTAAGAGCTAAAGCGCTGCAAAAAGGCTTGGTGCAATTAACCGAAGAAGGCGCGACGCAGCTATTCAAGCCGTTAAAAAATAATGACCTTATTTTGGGCGCAGTCGGTATTTTGCAGTTTGACGTCACGGCCTTCCGGCTTAAAAGTGAATACAATGTTGAATGTGTTTATGATGCCGTGCCCATCTCAACCGTGCGTTGGGTAAACTCGGACAAGCCAGCGAAACTTGAAGAATTCAAAAAGAAAGCCTTTGATAATCTTGCCGAAGATGGCGGCGGCTATCTGGTTTATCTGGCCAATAGCCGGGTAAATTTGCAGTTGACCGAAGAACGTTGGCCGGATATTAAATTCAGTGCGACAAGAGAGTTATAGGGAAGATTAGAGAAAGAGCGGGGTAGGGCGTTGGCGCAGTTTCAAAAAAGTGGCGCGGCATCAAAATGGCTAATGGGTTTAACGATAACTGTCATTACGCTGGTTTTTACACCCCTGCTAATGGCCGCGCCCTTTGTCCCGGATAACGATGAGCAGGTGCTTGAACGTCTGCCATTGGCCGCAAATTCAGCTGGCCGCGAATTGCGCGCTTTGCGGAATGAGCTCAATGCCAATCCTCAGCAGCTTGATCTTGCGATCAAGCTGGCACAGCGATACATCGCTCTGGGCAAAACCGAGGCCGATCCACGCTATTACGGTTATGCACAAGGTGTATTGACACCTTGGTGGAGCGTTTCTGAACCGCCGCCAGAAGTACTCCTGCTTCGTGCCTTGATTCTACAAAATCGCCATGATTTTGATCGCGCTTTACTGGATTTGGGGAAACTGTTACGCCGGCAGCCTGATAATGCCCAGGCCTGGCTGGCTCAGGCAGTCATTTTGCAGGTGCGTGCCAGATATGATGAAGCGCAGCGCAGTTGTTTGCCATTGCTGGAGCTTGAAGGAACATTGGCAGCCAGCACCTGTCTGGGTAATATTGGCAGTTTGACGGGACACGCCGCTAAAAGCTACGACTTTTTACGTGATGCGCTGCAAGAGAACCAGGATATTTCGACTGATCAGCGCTTATGGAGTTTGACCGTATTAGCTGAAATTGCGGCTAGAATGGGTAAGAATAAGGAAGCTGATCAATTTTTTACCGAAGCGCTCAAAGTTCGCCAGCAGGATGTCTATTTACTTGGCGCTTATGCAGACTTTCTGCTGGACCTAAACCGACCCGCCGAGGTTGTCTCCATGCTGGCCGATAAAACGCGCATTGACGGTTTATTATTACGCGTGGCACTGGCGAAACAGCAACTGGGCGCCAATGATCTTTCTGACATTATTTTCCAGTTAAAGGCGCGTTTTGCGGCAAGCCGGTTGCGTGGCGAGAATTTACATCAAGGTGATGAAGCACGCTTCGCCTTATATATGTTAAAACAACCGCAGCAAGCTTTGCAGCTGGCTCAGGCAAACTGGGCGTTACAACGTGAACCCAAGGATGCGCGTATTATGCTGGAAGCCGCAATTGCAGCGGGTAATCCTGCCGCCGCGCAGTCAGTTATTGAACTGTTAAATAGGACAGGGATGGAGCATGTACAGCTACGGCAATTAGCATCCCATTTCAAGAAAAATTAGGATGCCGGGCTATATTGCGATAACCCGGCATCCTTAGTCATAAACTATATTTCGGTGTGTGAATGATGATGACATCTACACTTGCGCTTCCACCAAACGATCAGGCCAATTACAAGCGCCAGTATAATCACCAGCGGAATAACGACATATTTCATGATATACGGCCAGCATGATGGCGTCGGGTTTTGCGGTCTTGCAGGCCAAGGCTCGGCAAGATAAGGGAAGTCGGTCAGCAATGGCTTATCGTTGACCGTTGCGCGTGGCCATTGTTTGGTATCAATAAAAGCATTTTCCTGCAATGGACAATCGCCCTGATTACAGGTCAACAAGGCTACGTCATCGGGCAGCCGCCGACCATTGGGAAATCCGGGTTCAAATTGATTGGTATAAACCATAACATCAGGCATATAATCATAATGCCTGATTAAAAGACCGCTCAACTGGTTTAAATTGGCCAGAGGAGGCAGGCAGGCTTGTAAAAATTGCTGAATTTTATCGGCGGATTCGGCTGCCTTTTTAATCGCGGCGACATGCTCGCTGGGAGGCAGCGTGTTTAATATTTCGAAACGGCCCAATTGGGTGCGGTTAGACCGGCCGACATGATCGAATTGTTTGCCATCTTCAATACGCTTGGATGTTGCCCAGAGCAGCCAGTTTTTTTGAGTTTCAGAAAACGATGACCTGGGGATGCTCAGTACCATCGTGATGACGTTAACATTGAAAAACCGGGGAAAGATGAAAGGATCGTCGCGGACACCTGTGTAAAGCTTGATGTTTTCCGGATTCTTCAAGCCCTTGAAGGTTTTTTCTTTGACCGTAACATCGTTGTTGAGACGGATTGTTATACTGATATCGGGCTGAATGCCGTCAGGATTGACGATGGTTCCGCCATATCGTGCAAGATCTTCAGCATTGTCAAAAGTGACCTTGCTGTGAGTATCCATATTGATAGTGAATTCAAAGGGATCGAGGATGTAAGGCGGTGCGGCTGTTAAAGAGCGCCTAACATCAAGAATAGCGATCATTTGATCGCCTTCTGGAAAAAAGAAAAGTCCTGTTAAGTTGGCCGCCTGTTCATCCGGACCAATCTTGAACGGGTCAGCATGATCTGAAGCATAACTGACAAAGGGAAAGAAAAACAGAGCGAAAACAAGAGATAAGATACGAACGTTTTGCATAACACACTCCTCAATCTATAAGTTTTGTTTTATTATGACAATTGGCAGAGCAAGAGGAAATTTAAAAAACCATACATGGATGTGCAAATACTAAACAAACAATTTCCTAACGTTTATGTTATACCTGTCTATTCAATGATTCAACACTTCAATAATCTGCCAACAGAATAGTTAAGCGGCTGTAACAATACAGCCACTTACCAGATTACCTAAAACATACCTCGGTTCGTTCAGCCATTTCCAAAACATCATCGGCATTAATAAGCTTTAGTTCTTCGAAATGAGTGAGCGCCATAGCTAGCAGGATCGAAGAGATTTTATTATTAGCATATCTGCGGAAGAGTCTTATGACCGATTTACATTCTGCAACAATTCTGATTCATTTAAAGTCACCAAAAATTTACAAAGCAGCCAGTGACATTTATCAAGCTCAAAGATATTTCGCCGGCTCAAGCCGTCCCAAACCGGACTGAGAGCTGTGCAATAATTATTTTGAATACCGGATAACGTCGAAGTTAACCTGCCGGCTTGCCGGAGGCGGAGCTGTCGGGTTGAAATCCTTATTGGGCTTTGGCAGCCTCATGCGCCTGCTTGACTACCTTCTGCAAAAAGCCGTGGATATATTGGGCTATCTCCACTGGCTTCTCTTCTACGGCGAAATGACCGGTATCGATCAAATGCAATTCGGCCTTGGGAATATCCTTGAGGTATGCCCTGGCTCCTTCTGTGATGAATGCTGGATCATTTTTTCCCCACACAATGAGAGTCGGGGGCTGTTGTTTGCGTAAGAAGGCCTGCCATTTCGGGTATGCCTGGATGTTATTGTAATAATCCTGAAAAAGCTGAACTTGGATTTTTTTATCCTTGTCTGTTTGCAAAAATGCCAAGTCATGGGTCCAACTGTCTGGACTCATAATGGACTCCTTGCCCTTTACGTCTCGTAGATACTGCTTGTGGATAATGGCCTCGCGACCTACAAATGTATACAGGGACGCTGCATTCTTTGCGGAACGGTTCTGGTTGGCGTCGCGGAAGAAAGCTTGCCGGGCAGAGGTCAGTCCATCCAGGTACGCATTGGCATTTTGCACAATCAGGGCATCAATCCGTTGCGGTTGCTGCAACATTACCCGATATCCTACCGGCGCTCCAAAATCCTGCATGTAGAGCGTGTATCGCTCTATGCCCAGGCTGGCTATCAAGCTGGATATGTACTTTGCAAGCAAGTCAAAACTGTACGCCGTTTGATCGGGATCGGGGTGGTCGCTGTATCCGGACCCGAGATAGTCCGGGGCAATGACATGAAACGTACCCGACAGTAATGGAATCAATTCCCGGTAAGTATGCGAAGACGATGGGAAGCCATGAAGCAAGACAATCGTCGGCTTTGATGGATCGCCTGCTTCACGAAAGAATATTTGCTTGCCTTCAACTTCCTGGTAGCGGTAATACGTCTTCGCCGGCCATGGGAGCTCTTGCGCGAAGGCTACTGAAAAAGCGACGGATAAAAGTAGCATCCAGAAGATTGACCTGATGCTGTGCAATATGAGCTCAAAATTTTTCATCACCAGCTATTTCCAAATTATAAGATAGGGTACTAACGTTTGACATGAGCTACAGCCTCTTGATCCGCCATTGAATAAAGCATTTAATTCGCTAATCCGCCGACTCAATATGGATCTGCTGAAAATAATCGGGTAGCTGCTCCTTGAGCAGTTTGTCGATTTGACCGGCTTTTGGCTGGTAAATAAATGGCCGCCGTGGATAAAGTCGATCATTTACCCACGCCGTTGACCAGTTGCTGGTCATGGCAAGACATTCCTTAGCGAAATTCTTGAGCGCATAGCGTTGCTCCTGTTCCTGGCAGCCTGAAACAAAAATATCCACATAAGATTGCACGATGGGATACTGTGTGTTCGCAGTGGCGATGGATTCCGGTTTGTTCACATAGATCCAGACTTGTCCATGCGGCGTTGGCGTTCCCTGCTTCAACAGCGTAAAGCCGGCTGGTTCCACTGCCAGCCGGCAATAAATAAACTCACGCTTGTCCATTGCCGGGATCTCATCCGGATTGATTTTGTAAATGACGGCATTGAGTTTACCGGCCTTGTCTGGAACGGCGCCTAAATACGTCGTGTCAAATCCCACGCTGCCGCCTTTGGCAAACCAGCCACGCCGGTAGCCATTGACCCTCACCGGATAAGCCGTATCCGCATTAGGCGCGCTACGCTTACGCGATTCGTCCTGCATCAAGCTGCCGTAGCCAATGATGTGCTGGGGTTTTTTCGAATCGGGCGCGACATTGCAGTCTCTGCTCAGATCCGCCGCCAGTTTTTTCAATTCCTCATCCGCTGCAACCTTGTCTTGGGTGAGTGTCTGCGTCGTTAACTGTGGCGATCGCCGAACATCAGTGGTTTGCGGTTGAATGACGGTTGTCGTATTGGCACACCCCGCAAATACGGTAATCAGCACAGGCCAGAAAAACACATGGAAACGTTTTTTTTGCATAAATGTCTACCTCCTGCTTAATGGCATATTTGCGGCGCTTGATAAGGCAAACCTAAAATTCGGAAATAGTTGCCGCCAAGCGCAATATTACGAAATGCCGTATCATCCAGATATTGGTTGATTCTACTGGTAACGTCCAATTCTTCTTGATAGGCCTCAAATTGCTTCTTCCGTGCAGCAACAAAGTCCGTACCGGGTAAAATGCGATCAGAATATTTGTTCAGGAAAGTGGCATAAAGATCTCTGGCTTCCGGTTTACTGAAATAATTGTCATACAGTACGCGCCACGAGATATCCAACATCAAATTCTGATATTTATCCAAAAAGGATTGCATGATTTGAATATGCTCCGCTGCTTTCATTGTGGTTAATTCTTTTGATAAGCCCATATGCGCCCAAACGATTTTATTATCCGGATAGAGTTCTAATACGTATGCCATTAAAGGCAGGAATTTTTTCGGCGCGGCATCATTGCCCAGATCGGCATGAATATTGATAGGAACATTGCGTTCTCTAAGCAATGCCATGAATTCCACCCATTGCTTGATATTTTCTTTAGTCGCGGACTGATGGTGATTTTTAAGCAAAGCCTGCTTAATCAAATTCACCTCGCCCATCCACTTAAACATTTTCGGATATTCTTTATCATAAAAAAGAATCATCTTGGCGATATCCTCGGGATTGGCCAAATCAGGAAATGTCATGGATAAGGTTAAATCCACATCTTTAGGTTTAAGCTCAAGATAATTGGCGGCGTTGGCAAAATCGTTCTTGATGCCGGGCAACGCTGGCGTACCGGGGCAATCCAGGTAGTAAGTGCAAGAAGAATCTACGGGTAAACTCTGGCCGATGCCATACATATTGGCAAACAAAACGCCTGTTTTGTTGAAATATTCCGTCAATTCAGTAAGTGGAATAGCTGGGCCGCCGAATGGCCTGAAGTGGAGATGTGAATCTACCACGGAAGTATACGGTTCGGTCTGGCGATCATAACACCGTGTATCGTCTTGGTTGAAAGAAGCCAAATCGCGGTGACGCATACTTACGCAACCCGCCACTAAAATCACAGTTATTGCAATGGCGATTATAACCGTAGAATTCATTCTCATAGCCATTCGTCTCTCAATGTACTAACGCCCAAGACAAGCATTCAACAAAGGCTGGCTTTTTTGACAAGAACGTTAGGTTTTTTGTATATGGTTAATAAAGGGTGCGTTTAAACAAATGACACAACTATTTCACAGGGTTTATTAG
>JBAQEN010000033.1:0-1791 GCA_049286765.1 Methylococcaceae bacterium | reverse complement strand
TGCGTACATAGCGCTCACCTGACTCATTGATAATCGACAAGCGAACGAGACGCTCTGAATCGCCGAGGAAGCGGATTCTGACTTCATTCAGGAAACGAGCGTTAATTTCCAGGATAATTTCTAAATGTCTCGGTAATATTCGCGCAAAAAGGTTCAACGACCATTGTTCAAGCGCTTCCGGCAGCAGGGTATGATTTGTGTAGGCAAATGTTTTTTCAGTGATCGACCAGGCAGTGTCCCAACTCATGAAATGTTCATCTAAAAATAACCGCATCAGTTCAGCGATGGCAACTGCAGGATGCGTGTCATTAAGCTGGACGGTAAATTTTTCATGAAAATTCGTCAGCGGGATATTCTGTCCAATCATGATGCGAATCATGTCCTGCAGAGAGCAGGACACAAAAAAATATTGTTGCCGCAGACGTAATTCCTTGCCTTCAATTTGCTCATCATTGGGGTAAAGAATTTTGGTGACGTTCTCCGAGACTAGTTTTTTCTGAACGGCGCCATAGTAATCACCGCGGTTGAAGATACCAAGGTCGAACGATTCAGTTGCTTCAGCCTTCCATAAACGAAGGGTGTTAGCGGTATTGTTGTGGTAACCGAGAATAGGCGTATCGTAGGGTGTTCCAAGAATAGTCCATCCGGGAATCCAGCGTACTCGCATATTGCCGTCGGCATCTGTATAGTTTTCGGTATGTCCGCCCAGCTTGACCTCAACTGCCCATTCCGGCCGTTGAATATCCCAGGGGTTTTCATAACGTAGCCATTTGTCGGTTTTTTCTTCCTGCCAGCCATCGACGATTTCTTGGGTAAAAATGCCAAATTCATAGCGGATGCCGTAACCCAGAGAAGGAATTTCCAGTGTTGCCATAGAATCCAGAAAACAGGCTGCCAATCTTCCCAAGCCTCCGTTGCCAAGTCCCGGTTCTACCTCTTGCCCCAACAATTCCTCATAGATCAGCCCCAGCTCTGAGATGGCCTGGCGTACCTGACCGGAGATTCCCAGGTTGAGCAAGTTATTTCCCAGATGGGGGCCGAGTAGAAATTCAGCAGAAAAGTAAGCAACAGTCCTATCCTTCTTTCGGGTATAGGTTTCCGCAGTACTGATCCAACGGTGCAGCAAACGATCGCGCACTGTATAAGCCAAGGCAAGATAATAATCATGTTTCGTAGCCAATGCAGGAAATTTTCCCTGCACATAAAAAAGATTATCCAGAAAGTCACTTTTTAGCGCCTCTTTGGAGAGGCCCGTATGGACATCTTCATCAATAGAGTTTACTTTCTTAGGATTGATGCTTTCTTTCATAGTGAAATATAGGGCTTTGGTTATTCATTAGTATTTATTCAGCAATTCATATGCCGGATTCTTTCAATGAATTTTCATTTCATTAACTACTTTAACCATCTGTATTTGAAGCCGTCAGTTTTTAAATGCAGGCGAATAGCAAGGGAAGCAAGGACTAGGACGCACTATTGTGGGGCGCAATTTATTTGAAATGGTGCAAATGAAGTATACGTGGAAATATATAGAAAGGGAGTAGAAATTTCAGAAAAATATAGGCTCTGGGCAAACCTGTACTGGTGTATATGGGTAAAACCGAAATGGGGCGGTTCTTGCAGGAGATCGAACTTACGGGCTATTGGGATTTTGCACAGCGCGACGACGTTCAATTTTATCATCGCCTTATGACTAGATTTTCTTCTGACTATTCAGGATGGTCGGCATGCTGCGGCTTTGGAAGGAATGGAAAGCGATTTTCAGTCAACTTGCATGATATGCAACTTTTT
>JBAQEN010000032.1:0-1639 GCA_049286765.1 Methylococcaceae bacterium | reverse complement strand
TGGTGATTCAGCTATTCGTTTAGGTGAATTCAACACAGCTGGTGTACGTTTCATGGATGCCGCAGTTGCTCAAGACGAAACAGGTTATCCTGATGACTTATTGGCTGAAGAAGGCTTGACTGTTAGCGATAACAGCCCACTTGCTCCTGGTCAATCAAGAACAATTCAAGTGACTGCTTCTGATGCAGCATGGGAAGTTTATCGTTTAGCTGACTTGATCTATGATCCAGACAGCCGTTTTGCTGGTTTGTTGTTCTTCTATGATGCTATCGGTAATCGCTCTATGGTTACTGTCGACGCACCGTTGATCCCGACTTTCATTGATGGCGGCGGTTCGACACCAAAAGTCGTATCGGAGCCTGCAGTAGAGGGCAAGCCGAATTACAAACTCGTTCCCGTTTTCTTCGCTACAGATCGAAAGCGCACCCAAAGCGATGAGATATTTGGCGCTGACCGCTCGACGACACTAAGCTACGGTATTAGCGTCGTGAGCATCCCTACCGATGCGCACCAAATAGGCGAACTAGAGTCGCCGCCTCCAACATGGTTGATGGGGTGGAAGGTTCCCGAAGATACAGCCAAACATGTCGTGTTCCTTAAGGTCATTATCCAGTCTAAAGACGAATTCTTCAATGACTTAAAGGATCGTATCCGCGCATCAGGCAACGACAGTGCCTTCCTTTTTATTCATGGGTACAACGTTTCCTTCAAGGTCGCCGCAAGAAGAACAGCCCAAATTTGGTACGATTTGAATTTTAAGGGTGCGCCAGTTTTCTATAGTTGGCCTTCGCAGGGCAATATGATTTGGTCTTCGAAAGACATAGGTCTTGCATACTCCGCCGATGAGGATGCCATCGTTTGGACTCAGAAACATCTAAAGGAATTTCTTAAGGATTTCTTTGCACAGACAAAAGCCCAAAATGTTTATTTGATTGCTCACAGCATGGGAAACCGCGCATTGAAAGACACGGTAATAGCCCTACTAGCCGAAGAGCCATCGTTAAGACAGCGGTTAAAGGAAATCATTCTTGCTGCACCGGACATCGACGCTGATATTTTTAAACAACAGATAGCTAAAGAACTTGCTGCTTCGTCCTCAAGTACACTTTATGCATCGTCGGAAGATTGTGCCTTGAAGTTATCGGAAAAAATACACGGCGGCTATCCGCGGGCGGGTGATTCAGGCCAAGGACTAACCGTGGTTCCAGGGATCGAAACGGTTGATGCGTCGGACATGGACACAAGTCTCTTCGGGTGTGTCACCGATTGGGGACACTCTTACTTTGCTGATAACCGTTCTGTACTCGCTGATATATTTTATCTTATTAGGGACGGCCTTAGAGCTGACCAACGGTTTAGCCTCCGTAGTGTGGATACCCAAGAAGGTCGCCATTGGGTTTTCAAGAAATGAACACCTATTACACGCCTAACAGTTACTTGGAGCAGCTTACAACCAGCAGCGCTTCGCTTACCAATTTTAGGCCGTTACTATTGATGTTAACTATTAGCCAAGTAGATACCATCTCTCCCAATCAATCGCAAGTGGAAAATTATCCCATTTGTGGTTGATAGGGTTGTTGGTGTTTTAGAACACCAAAGCAAATCTGTACCAATTTTCGCATTGCTGCGCCTAATGCTG
>JBAQEN010000031.1:0-5223 GCA_049286765.1 Methylococcaceae bacterium | reverse complement strand
TGTATCTGCTAGTTTAATAGACCTTGTAGCAAACTGTTCAACTTATGTACAAAAGCGGCTGGATCATCCAGTTGACCACCTTCGCTTAATATCGCCTGGTCAAACAGAATGTGCGTCAAATCTTCAAAACGGGTATCATCCTGTTCATTTTTCATGCGGGTTACCAGAGGATGCGAAGGATTGATTTCAAAAATCGGCTTTCTGCCCATACCCATGCCCATCATCTGGCCTGCATCCTTCATGATTCTTTCCATATTAAGACTCATGCCATAAACGTCGGCAACCAGACACGCAGGCGATTCAGTCAAGCGGTGGCTTAATCGTACTTCACTGACCTTATCCCCTAACACGTCTTTAATCTGTTTAAGCATGCTTTCAAAGTCGTGAGTCACTTCTTCCTGGGCTTTCTTGTCTTCTTCCGTATCCAGAGCACCCAAGTCCAGATCACCTTTCGCAACAGACTGTAAATGCTTGCCATCGAATTCGTCGAGATTAGACACCAGCCATTCATCGATACGGTCAGACAACAATAGGACTTCAATGCCTTTCTTGCGGAAAATTTCCAGATGCGGGCTGTTTTTTGCCGCGGAAAAACTGTCTGCGGTTACATAATAGATTTTTTCCTGCCCTTCTTTCATGCGGCTGACATAAGCTACCAGCGAGACATCCTGTTTATCCGTATCCGTATGGGTAGACGCAAAGCGCAACAGTTTAGCCACACGCTGTTTATTGCTATGGTCTTCAATCGGACCTTCCTTGATAACCGCGCCAAACTGAGACCAGAACTTTTCGTATTTTTCTGCTTCATTTTTGGCCAGTCCTTCCAGCATACCCAGCACTTTTTTGACAGCGCCTGATTTAATCGAGCTGATTTGTTTGCTTTGTTGCAGAATTTCTCTTGATACGTTCAGCGGCAATGAATTCGCGTCGATAATCCCCCTGATAAACCGCAAATAACGCGGCATTAACTGCTCGGCATCATCGGTAATAAAAACTTTGCGGATGTATAGTTTTACGCCGTGCTTGGCTTCCCTGTCCCACAAGTCAAACGGTGCCCGTGACGGCACATAAAGCAACAAAGTATATTCGTTAGTCCCTTCTACCTTGCTGTGTACAAAGGTCAATGGATCTTGAAAATCATGGCCTACATGCTTATAGAATTGATTGTAATCTTCATCTGAAATGTCCTGACGGGCTTTGGTCCATAACGCCGATGCGCTGTTAATGGTCTCTTCTTCGACTTGCGTAACGGGCTTGGCTTCTTTGGCCTCTTCGCCTTCTTCTTCCTCCATCTCCATCGCTGGCATGATTTCTTTATCCATTACGATGGGCAAGGAAATATGATCGGAGAATTTTCTGACAATGGACCGGATACGATAGCCGTCTAAAAATTCACTTTCAGCTTTTTTCAGGTGCAAAACGATTTCTGTTCCCCGTTTTTCTTTTTCGACAGTTTCTATCGTGTAATCGCCCTCACCTGCTGATTCCCAGCGTGTGCCTTCGCTTTTATCAGCGCCCGCCTTGCGCGTGGTTAAAGTCACTTTATCCGCTACAATAAAGGCCGAATAAAAACCTACGCCAAATTGACCGATTAATTCACTGTCTTTGGCTTGCTCGCCAGTCAAGGCTTCAAAAAACTGTTTGGTGCCCGATTTTGCAATCGTACCGATATGCTCCTGAACTTCCGCGCGGGTCATACCAATACCATTATCTATAATGGTAATCGTGCGTTTTTCTTTGTCGTATTCCAGACGGATTTTCAGCTCGCTATCGCCTTCATACAAACCCTCATTCGACAACGCTTCAAAGCGCAGCTTATCAGCCGCATCCGAAGCATTGGAAATTAACTCGCGCAAAAAGATTTCCTTGTTACTGTACAAGGAGTGAATCATCAAATGCAGCAGGTGTTTTACTTCAGTTTCAAAACCTAATACTTCTTTTTTTGCTTCAACAGTCACTATAGTATTCCTAAAATTGTTAACGTGAATGACGGCTATATGGGGGCGTATGGATTTTTTTCAAGGCTGGTTGACCTAATTTCCCTCGAATGATGCGAAGGAACGTCGCGTCAGGCACAAAGCTGATGGTGAAAATTTAACACGACCGCTCTTTGTCTTGTGTCATTTGTCTTTTGCCTTGATTACGATGCCTCAATGACAGGAATCTTGCCTATTTTCTTCTGCCAGATTTGTGGCGCAATCTGATGTATGGATGCGCCCTGGGTATCCACAGCAACGGTAACGGGCATATCCTCAATAACAAATTCATGAATGGCTTCCATACCGAGATCGTGAAAAGCGACTATACGCGACTTGCGTATGGCTTTTGATACCAGATAAGCAGCGCCGCCCACCGCCATAAGATAAACAGCCTGATGTTTTTTGATAGCGGCAATCGCTTCCTGTCCCCGTTCAGCCTTGCCAATCATCCCCAATAATCCGGTTTTGGCCAGCATGGCTTCGGTAAATTTATCCATGCGTGTCGCTGTAGTAGGCCCTGCCGGACCTACCACTTCATCGCGAACAGGGTCGACGGGGCCCACATAATAAATGAATTTATTGGTAAAGTCGATGCCCTCGGGCAGAGACTCGCCGCGCGCAAACAGGTCAACAATACGTTTATGCGCCGCATCACGCCCTGTGAGCAAGGTGCCGCTCAGTAACAGGGTTTCTCCCGGTTTCCATGACGCAACCTCGGCGGGCATCACCCTGTCCAGATTAACCCTGCGTGCAGTTGCGCCTGCATCCCAGGTGATTTTGGGCCAGTCTTCCAGACGAGGCGGTTTGAATTCGGCAACACCGGAGCCATCCAGAATAAAGTGGGTATGACGTGTAGCGGCGCAGTTTGGGATCATGGCAACCGGTTTGTTGGCCGCATGAGTAGGATAATCCCTTATTTTAATATCCAGCACGGTAGCCAACCCGCCCAAACCTTGTGCACCAATACCCAGCCCATTCACTTTGTCATACAGTTCCAGACGCAGCTCCTCCAGCGCGTTGTCAGCACCCCGCGCAATGAGTTCCTGAATATCAATGCATTCCATGCAGGCTTGTTTGGCAAGAATCATCGCCTTTTCCGCTGTGCCGCCTATGCCTATGCCTAATAGTCCCGGAGGACACCAGCCCGCTCCCATAGTCGGCACGGTTTTTAATACCCAATCGACAATGCTGTCCGATGGGTTAAGCATGACAAACTTTGCTTTGGCCTCAGAGCCGCCGCCTTTGGCCGCTATGTCAACTTCAACCGTATTACCCGGAACGACTTCCATATGAACAACGGCTGGCGTGTTATCCCGTGTATTGATGCGTTTTCCGGCAGGTTCTTTCAGTATCGAAGCACGCAATACATTGCCGGGATGACTATAGGCGCGTCGAACGCCTTCGTTCACCATATCGGTTACGCTGATATCGGCTGCCCATTGCACATCCATACCGATTTTCAAAAAGGCGGTGACAATCCCGGTATCCTGACATATCGGCCGATGCCCCTCCGCGCACATCCGGGAATTGATTAATATTTGCGCTATCGCATCCCTGGCGGCAGGGCTTTGCTCTTGTTGATAGGCACCATTTAATGCCTGGATGAAATCCAGCGGATGATAATAGGAAATGTATTGCAGAGCGTCAGAGATACTTTGGATAAAGTCGTCTTGGCGAATGAGGGTCATTGAGTTTTTCCTGTTAAATGCGTACAAGGCCCGATACAGTGGAGACGTTGAATAGCAACGCCCCTATCTTTAAGCCTTTGTTTTACTCATCCAGCTCTTCAGCAAGTAGTTTGGATTTTCTGCCATAATTCGGTGCAATACTGATCAGCAGCGTGACTAAAGTCGCCACGTAGGGAACGGCTTGCACCGATAATACAGCTATCCATAGTCTGCCGCTTAAATTATCGAAATGATCTATAGAACTCATTGCAGTTATTGCCGCACTCAATAATATCAGCAGGAATAACTCCTGTCTTATAGTCACTAATCCGGTAAACAAAGGCCCCTGTTTTTCATACTTTGGTGTACGCATAAATGGTTTTCCCGAGGTAAACAAGCCTTGCACAGTCCCCCTGGCGACCGTATGGGTTAAAGATAATCCTGTCAACGCAGCGCCCAATGATTGCCACACCGAACATGGAACACGCGCCTGATATAGCCACAAACCACGCAGGATTTTAAAGCTGAATAAACCTACCGTAGGTAATAAAAACACATTGGCGGGAAGTTCGCTGTGTATTGGATCACTCAGTATTATTCCCGTTAAAATCAAACTGGCGGTAGTAAATAGCAAAGCCAGGGCATCGGAAAACCAGGGCAACCAGCCGGCAATAAAATAATAGCGTTGCGCCGCCGTCAGCGGCGATTTTTTTGTGGGTAAAAAGCTGCGCCAATGTCCTTTAATAATTTGCATGGCGCCATAAACCCAGCGAAAGCGTTGCGTCATATAACCCGACAAGGTGTCGGGCATCAACCCGCGGCCAAACGAATCTTTCACATAAACAGAGTCATAGCCTGCTTCATACAAACGCAAGCCCAGTTCACTGTCCTCGCAAATACACCATTCCGCCCATTTGCCGACTTCCAGTAAAGCGGATTTTCTAATCATCGTCATCGTGCCATGCTGAATGATGGCGTTGTATTCGTTACGCTGTACCATGCCTATATTAAAAAAACCGGCATATTCCCAGTAACAAAAAGATTTAAAAGTGCTTTGATGACGGTCACGATAATCCTGTGGCGACTGGACAAACCCGACATTTTCATTATCGAAATACGGCGTCATGCACTTGAGCCAGTCTGGCGATAAAATATAGTCGCTGTCAATAACAGCAATAATTTCTGCGTCACTGGCGGTTTGTTCAAGTGCGTGATTGATTGCGCCGGCCTTGAAACCAGGCCAGTTTTCCAGGTGGAAAAACCGGAACATAGGCCCAAGCCGTTTACAATCATCGCGCACGGGCTCCCATACAGCCGGATCTTTGGTATTATTATCCATCACCAGCACTTCAAGATTGGGATAATCCACTTTTGCCAAAGCCTCAAGCGTCTTGCGCACCATCATCGGTGGTTCATTGTGGATAGGCAAATGCAATGAAACTTTGGGGTATTTAAAATCAGCGGGAGGAGTCAACGGCTGAAATGTTCTCCCGGTCTTTTTATGCCAGATGACTTCGGCAATTTCCAGACTTTCTATTAACAGGATAAATACCGCCATAATCTGCATCAGCAACATC
>JBAQEN010000030.1:0-1657 GCA_049286765.1 Methylococcaceae bacterium | reverse complement strand
CTATAAAGTAGTGGCTGTGGTCAGCGGATGTTCACGATAAATACCGGTTTATGCTATGACTAATAGGTTGCGGGTGGCTAACCGATGCGCTAAGTCTGATCGGCAGATATGCCTATACTGATGCCCGAGTCACCAAGGATGACAGCGGACTTCAAGGCAAGCAACTCAGTAACGTCCCTGAAAATGCGGGTAGCCTTTGGGTTAAGTATGACTTTAATGGTCATAAAACTTTGAATGGCTTTAGCGTGGGGCTGGGCGCCGTTGCTGCAGGACAGCGTGAAGGCAGTATTGATAACACCTTCCAGTTGCCAGGCTATGTCCGGGTGGACGCCTTCGCTGTTTATAAATGGAACATCAAACAAACGCGCGTGACCGCGCAGTTTAATATCCGCAATCTGCTCGACAAGCAATATTATGAGTCCACCGATCCCGACAGTAATGTTGCGCCCGCTCTGGGTGTTGCGCCCGGCGCGCCGTTAATGGCTATTGGCTCACTCCGGGTAGAGTTTTAGATGTAGTAACGTTGAGATTCACAACGTGAATCTCGGCATTTTGCAGCTTCGGTTTTCTGGGATTGCACTATCGCTCAATTCCTGCCTACAAACTTTTTATCAATTATCGATAACTAAAATGATTGAAATAAATATTTTCAAAAAAATCGTCGCAGGAATCCTTCTGTTTTGGCAGGGATGCCATTCAGGACTCACTGCGGAGTTCCCTGTGCGGGAGCTGGAACTACCTACTGCCGGTGTTAACCAGCAACATCATTTGGCGCACACAGCGAACGGAAAGCTGATTTTAAGCTGGGTGGAGTCGCAAAGTCTCAAAAACATCGTACGCTTTGCTGTCTACGGAAAGGAAGGATGGATGCCGCCGCAGACGGTGATCAGTATTGATAGCAAGCTTGCCGATCCTCCGGTTGTGCAAGGCCTGAGCGATGGCACGCTGGCAGGCGTGGATGCTTTCGGTAAAAAACGCTAAGGATCGCTATGCAGCTGATATTTATCTGTCACGATCAAGCGATGGCGGCCACACCTGGAGTATTCCGTTAAAGCCCTATACCGGCCGGGCCCGTATTTACGATGCCCAGATATCGCTTGCGCCATTGCCGGAAGCTGGTTTAGCGTTGGTATGGACAGATAGCAGGCATGTTAACCATGATGATTCCAAATCCGGCAGCAAAAAAGTCAGCCGTAAGCTGGCGTAGCAATGCCGGTCCGGAAGAGGAATTAATGGTAGCGAGAGTGACAGCTGGCGGCGAGGTGCGTAACCGGACAAAAGTGTATCGCGGCAGTTTTGCCCGATGGCCAAGCAAGTATCAGGGTATGGAAAAAAACGGTGATGAAGTCTTCATTGCCTGGACTGATCCTGTTAAAATGAATGTCAGGCTTGCGGCTGTGGCCTTGAACAGAGAATACGCAAACTATATATTACGGCCGTACCGTGGGCAAATTTGCAGCCAGGATGGGCAATGCTTTTCTGTCCACCGCAATATCGATAAAAAGTGGATTAGGATTTCTTGCTAATCAAGAAAGAACCTTGAAGACATATTGTTTTTAACGGCATCCATGGGCTTTGAGTTATCAGATGCCCGCCAACAATCGTTTGCTTGTTCTACGAAACAGCTGAAACCATCGTTAAAGAATTGCTATCGATG
>JBAQEN010000029.1:0-8421 GCA_049286765.1 Methylococcaceae bacterium | reverse complement strand
ATGCTCCCTGGGTTTTGGCATGAGCATCGCCGATACTGGCGACATCAACACCCATCAGTTTCAGTTTTGTACTCATATCGGCCCCGGTAAAGCTGGCCGCATTGCCAGCCAGATCAGCGGCGACAGTACGCGCCATCGCATAACCCGGAGCGACCAAGCCATAAATCATGCCACTCCAGAGTGCGCATTCACCAATGGCATAAATATCAGGATCTGATGTAAGGCATTGATTATTAATTACTATACCTCCGCGCGGGCCTACTTCCAGGGCGCAATCACGGGCAATATCATCACGCGGACGAATGCCAGCCGAGAACAATACAATATCCGTTTCCAGTGTTTCACCATCAGCAAAGCACATTTTATTCACACACTGCTCACCATCAGTAATAAGGCTGGTGTTTTTGCCAGTGTGCACAGTTACGCCCAAATTTTCAATTTTGCGTCTTAACATGGCGCCGCCGGCTTCATCCAGCTGCACTGCCATCAAACGCGGAGCAAACTCAACGATATGTGTTTCCAAGCCCAAATCTTTTAACGCTTTGGCAGCTTCCAGCCCTAATAACCCCCCGCCGACAACTGCACCGACTTTGCCATTTCTAGCTGCCGCAACCATGGCTTCAAGATCTTCAATAGTGCGATAGACCAGGCAATTCGCCCGGTCATGTCCCGGCACCGGCGGTACAAATGGATAGGAACCGGTCGCTAAAACCAGCTTGTCGTAACGAATCATGACTCCTTTTTCAGAAACCACGGATTTAGAGTCGCGGTGAATTTTACTGGCTTTATCAGCCAAGTGGACAGTAATGCCATTTTGCTCAAAAAAACCAGGCTCAACCAGAGACAGGTCATCAGCAGTTTTACCGGAGAAAAATTCAGAAAGATGGACTCTGTCATAGGCGGCCCTGGGTTCTTCACAAAAAGTTACTATGTTGTAGTTTCTGTTAACTCCGCTTGCGACCAGGCTAGTAAGAAAATTCTGTCCTACCATGCCATTACCAATGACGACCAATGTTTGTTTTGTGCCCATGTCTAACCTCAATGACTACTTCAATGCTAATTAATAAATTAGTGCAAATATAGTGCCACCGTAATTACCTACTAATTTGATTAATTTCCTGGGTTATAGGGAGAAGAAATATCAATCCGCGCGCATTGTTATGGTGCGTTGCCTGCTAAACTGGTGCAATCGAACACACAATAAATTTCCTGATTAGCAAGGTTGGCCAAGAGTGTGAAGTTTCCGGTAATTTGGCCACCCATCGGTGCCATCTTCCGCCAGCGTAGAGATTGCTTCAACACAGCTTTTCAAGCCCTGTAAGCAAACGCCGCATGGCGACACCCGTGCGTGCTTCATCAAGCATGCCATAAGATACTCGCATATAACAACTATTGACTAAACCAAAGGCGCAGCCCGGAATCGCGGCTACTTTAAACTCGCTAATCAGGGCTTTTACCAATTGTAAATCGTTCTTATCGGTGTTCAGTTTTAGCAGTAAATAAAATGCTCCCTCGGAAGCGATGGTTTGTACGCAGTTCAAAGACTGCAATTGCGTGAGAACCTGAGTCCGGATTTTTGTCAACTGTTGCAATTGAGTTCCACAGTATGCGGAGCCGGTCTCCAAAGCGCCAACTGCCGCGTATTGTGTAATCAACGGAGGGCAAATCAGATTGGTGTCTTGCACTTTCAGCATTGACGGCAGCAACGCTTCCGGTATGACCAGATAGCCGATGCGCCAACTGGCGAATCCGTATGCTTTGGATAGCGAGTACAGGGAAATGGTGTGTTGCTCCGCGCCTGGAATACTGGCTGGAGAGAAGTGCCGCGCTTCGCCGTAAGTGAAATATTCGTAAGCTTCATCGCTTATGTGGTACAAACCATGTTTACGGCATAGTTCATTAACGGCGCGTAGCGCGGTTTCGGGATACACTGCCCCGCTGGGGTTATTGGGCGAGACGGTAACGATGGCGCGGGTTTTTTCGGTAATTGCGGCGTCTAAAGCAGTGAGTTGCAATTGATAGCACTCATCGGCCGGCACTGCAACCGGTGTGCAGTTGAGCATTCGCACCGCCATTTCCTGATTGAAGTAGTAAGGCAGCGGCAAGATGATTTCATCGCCGGGGTCGGTAATCGTCAGCAAGACATTCAAAAACGCCATGTTGGAACCGGCGGTGACGATAATCCGGTAGCCTTTTTTACAGTCGATGTTGTTTTCGCCGCGCAGTTTTTCTTCGATCAATTCAAGTAAGCGTGGATGCCCAAGTGGTGAACCGTATAGATGATCTTCCGGCCTTGAGCCAAAATCATGGATGGCTTGCAGTGCTGCAGCGGGCGGAGGATAGGACACCATGCCTTGGCCGAGTGACAAGGTATCGGGCGTGTTACGCGTTAATTCACCGATGACCGGTATTATCGGCGTTTGTACAGAGCTTATCGTGCGGCTGATGTGCATGGCATGGTATTCCTTACAGTGCGTCAAACTCAATCTTCTCAGCGTTATTTAGCACCAGTAAATGTTGGCCTTTGGCTCTGCATATCAGCGGTGCTACTGATTGTCTTGCGATATCCAGCCCCAGTTGCGTTGCGCCTGAACGAGAAAATAAAACCGGAATACTCATTCGCGATACTTTGATGACCATTGCTGATGCCAATCGTCCCGTGGTGTAAAAAATCTTGTTTTCACCCAAAGTAGCATTTAACCACAAATGGCTGGTTTGGAAAAACTCAAACCGGCATCGGACCTTTCCGGTTTATAACTTCTATTCATCAACTTTTGCCTCAAGTTCAATTAATTCCGTCATCGTATTGATGTTAATAAATATCCCCGGTTCGTTGCCGAAATCCGCTTTCACCATTTTTTGCTGTTCCAGCCAGCGGTCAATTTTACGTTGGCCGCTTGCCAAGTAGTCTTGCAAGCTGGTTCTTAGCGCTGTTTTTAGCGCTAAAAAAACCGGATGCAAGCGTTCTCCATCAAAAGCGACGGCGACATCGGCATTATTTTCTGCTCGTGTAGTTAACAATTTTTGCAAATGTTCAGCTTTAATTAACGGAGAATCACAGGGCATAACAACCAGCACTTCCGCATCAGAATATATCATTGCAGTCAATACGCCCGCCAATGGCCCATCAAAACTGTTGGTTTGATCGGCGACTACAGGCAGACCAAACGCCTGATACTGTTCCCGGTTACGATTGGCGTTGATAAGTGGATGATCGGCAACGGCGGTGAGGGCGGCTATTGCATAACACACGAGCGGGCGGCCCTTATAATTTATCAGGCCTTTATCCTGATTATTCATGCGCCGGGCAAGTCCGCCCGCAAGAATAACACCTGCGACTTTTGTTTGATAATTCATAATGCCGGGTTTAGTTTATTTTTACTTATGGCGAAACTGATATGTTAACCTAAACCTGATGATTTCTTAACAAACTGCTGATGCAGTTGGCAATCGATAAGGCTGCGAATGCACCGGGAATGCATTAATTCATTTGACTTCTAAACCTGACAAGTCTCTTATTGTGCGCTAATTACTAAAAGCCAAAACAATTCTGCTGTAACGCTTATAATAGCGATTTTTTTGACGTGAAATGGCAGTTCAATCAATGGCAGATTTCATCCCCGGCCAGCGCTGGATTAGTAATACCGAGTCAGAACTTGGCTTAGGTCTTATTCTTGAGTTAAGTTTTAAACGAGTCACTGTGCTTTTTTTAGCAAGTGACGAGAAGCGCATTTATGCAAGTGATAATGCGCCATTAACGCGCGTCATTTTTGCAGTTGGCGATATTATTGAATCAATTGATAAGGAAAAACTGACAGTAATCCGCTTGATTGAACAGAATGGCTTGATTACTTACGTAGGAAAAACAGCATCGGGACAAGAAGTCCAGCTGGAAGAAATTGAACTGAATCATCATATTCAGTTCAATAAGCCTCAGGATCGATTGTTTACCGGCCAAATAGATCCCAGTTCATGGTTTCTGCTGCGTTATGAAACATGGCTCAGACTGCAACAACATCAGCAGTCACCGGTTAAAGGTTTGATGGGCGGACGAACTTCATTAATTCCGCATCAGTTATATATTGCTCACGAGTCAGCAAACCGGTCTGCACCGAGAATCATGCTGGCCGACGAAGTAGGATTAGGTAAAACCATCGAAGCAGGATTGATTTTACACTATCGGCTTATCAATGGCCTGACT
Source organism: Methylococcaceae bacterium (assembly GCA_049286765.1). Taxonomy (GTDB): domain Bacteria; phylum Pseudomonadota; class Gammaproteobacteria; order Methylococcales; family Methylomonadaceae; genus JAGXGJ01. Next base: position 4,220 of record JBAQEN010000029.1, on the reverse strand, counting down.
CATCGTGTATTGATTATTGTGCCGGAAAGCCTTCTGCATCAATGGCTGGTGGAAATGCTCAGACGTTTTAATCTGCGGTTCAGTGTTTTTGATGAGGCACGCTGTCTTGAAGAACTTAATGATGACGGCCTGAATGAAGAAGACCAGGATAATTATCGGACAGAAGATGATAATAATCCATTTTTAACCGAGCAGTTGATTCTATGCAGTCAGCAGTTTTTTTCTGATTTCCCGCGCCGGCAACAACAAGCACTGCAGGCAGGTTGGGATATGGTCATTGTGGATGAAGCGCACCATCTTGAATGGAGTGAGGAGGCGGTGAGCCCCGAATACCGGTTTGTTGAGCAACTGGCTCTGCTTTCACCCAGCCTCATTTTGTTGACCGCTACACCTGAACAGTTAGGCAAAGAAAGCCATTTTGCCCGGCTAAGATTGCTGGACCCTGACCGGTTTTACAGTTTTTCTGCGTTCGTCGAAGAAGAGCAGCTTTTTGAACCCGTTGCCAATGCAGCCAAATTGTTATTGGCAGAGCAAACATTGGATGAGCAAGACCAGCAAAATTTAACCAAGTTGCTTAAAGATGACAATGTTGGCGGCTTGCTGAAAAACCTTGACGATCCTTTAAAATCGACGGATGCGCGCGATGCGCTGATCAAGATATTACTCGATCATCACGGCACTGGACGGATTTTATTCAGAAATTCCCGGCAAACGGTACAAGGTTTCCCTGAGCGCGAACGCTATGGGTATGCTTTAACAGGTCAACAAAATGATGCTGACTTGCAACAGGACCCTCGCTATGTTTGGCTTGTTGATAATCTGACAGCTTCAGTAAAAAAGACGCAATCCAGCGCGTCATTACGAGGTCAAAAAGCCTTACTTATCTGTAAACACGCACAAACCGCAATTGATCTGGAACAAACCTTAAAAAATCGTGCCGGCATTGCCTCGGCGGTTTTCCATGAAGGCATGACGATAATCGAGCGCGACCGGGCAGCGGCTTATTTTGCCGATCAGGAAAGTTCTGCACGGTTATTGATCTGTTCCGAGATCGGCAGCGAAGGCAGAAACTTTCAATTTGTTCATCACTTGATTCTATGGGATTTACCAACCAACCCTGATTTATTGCAGCAGCGCATAGGCAGGCTGGATCGAATCGGTCAGAAACATATCATTCAGATACACATCCCATATTTGCAAAATACCGGACAGCACAGATTGTATCGTTGGTATGACGAAGGGCTTAATGCGTTTTGCAGTAACAATTCGGCCGCGCAACGTGTCGCTGAAATGTTGCACGATGAACTGACAGAAGTGCTGCACAACAATAATCAAGTTGATATTGAGGCGTTTATCGCCAAAACTCAAGCGCTTAGTACAGACATTGAAGCACAATTGCATAATGGCCGTGACCAATTGCTGGAGTTGAACTCATGTCGCAAGGAATTAGCCGGCGAGCTGATAGACCAGCTGAATAGCTATGAACATGAAGGCGTACTTTGGCCATACATGGAAGATGTGTTTGAGTGTTATGGAGTTGATACCGAGTTTCATTCACCGGATTGTTATATTATTCGTCCCAGTGACCATTTGCGTGTTTCACACTTTCCCGGCTTATCTGAAGATGGCATGACCGTTACCATAAACAGGCAGATTGCTCTGGCGCGTGAAGAATTGCATTTTATGACCTGGGAGCATCCAATAGCAACCGCAGCAATGGATCTCGTACTATCCAGTGAAACAGGTAATGCAGCCGTCAGTGTGGTCAGACACAGAGATCTAAAAGCAGGACAGTTTTTGCTGGAGTGTTTGTTTATTGTCGAATGCAGTGCACCCGCCGATTTACAAATTGGCCGGTTTTTACCGCATACGCCAATCAGGGTATTGATTAATCAACATCAAAAAGATTTAACGGAAACGATAGATCATCATAGTTTACTGGAAACCGGCAAAACCTTTGATAAACAACAAATCGTAACCTTCCTTAATAATCAGCGACTCCCCATCACGAAGCTGTTGGCTTTGGCGGAACAAAAAGCCAAAGCTGACATGCAGCAACTCATTGATGAGGCAACTAACGCTATGCTCGATTCACTAAAGGCCGAAATTAAACGCCTGGTCAGGTTGAAAAAAGTCAACCCGACGATTAAAACAGAGGAGATTGAGCACTTGAAGGATATGACCGTGCTGGCCCATGAAAATATTCAGGCAGCACATTTAAGACTGGACGCTGTACGTTTCGTAATTACCAGTTGAGTCATGCTATGTTAAATATCGGCAAGATTAATAAGCTGAACGTCGTTAAACAACAAGGAGCAAATATCTATCTCGATAGCGGCACATCAGGGAAAGTATTGCTGGCGGACAAAAAATTACCTGAAAACTGCCAGTTTGGAGATACCCTGGAGGTATTTGTCTATGTGGATTCAGAAGGTCATCTTGCTGCAACCATCAAAACGCCGTTGGCGCAGGTGGATGAAATAGCCTGGCTTAAAGTGGTATCGCTCAATTATGTGGGCGCATTTCTGGATTGGGGCTTGCCCAAAGATTTGCTGGTGCCCTTCAGTGAACAACACCACGAGATGGAAGTCGGCAGGTCTTATCTGGTCAAAGTGTTTCTCGATGACAAAAACCGCATTGCCGCCACTACCAAGATTGATCGTTTTATCACCGATGAATCGGCCGATTTAGAAGCCGGTCAAAAGGTGTCGTTGATCATTGCTGATAAAACCGAACTGGGCGTTAAAGCCATTGTGAACAACACATACTGGGGCATGTTGTATCAGAATGAACTGTTTCAACCGGTCAGAAAAGGCCAAAAACTGGACGGCTATATCAAACAGATACGAGAGGATCATAAAATTGATCTCAGCCTGCATCAGCCCGGCTACGGTAAAGTGATATCGCTGACCGATGCTATTTTAATCAAGCTGAAAGAAAACGATGGCGTGCTGATGTTAAGCGATAAAAGCCCGCCTGAAGCGATTTATGCGGTATTCGGAGTCAGTAAAAAAGTGTTTAAACAGGCGATTGGTGCCTTGTACAAGAAAAAGTTAATCACTCTTGATAAGAAGGGAATCAGGCTGGTTTGATGAAATTGCCATTATAAAGACAAGCCATTGAAAAATCCTGGGGAGTCGCTTGATAGACAGATATTGGAATTTATATAAGGGAACCTCTAAAAATAGCTTTTTTCATAAGATTTATGAATGTAAATCATTGAAAAATATAAGTACCAATTTTTCAAAATTGAATTATTAGAGGTCCCCATAAATAATTGCTTCTGCCTTTTAACAGCGCAGCAACAAATCTGAGAAAAGCTAACCTGCGAGAGGTTAATCGTTATGCCAGCACTTAAACCCGGTACAATTATTCCCACTGTCGAAGAAGACGCAGTTATTACCGCCGCCGCATTGTCTGATCCTGATGCCCTGCCTTTAACCGAGGCGGAATGGGAAAGTGTTAAGCCTATACTGCGCATGGGCGGACGGCCTAAATCGGAAGTCACTAAAGAACGTATTACTATTCGGCTATCGCCTGATGTGCTTGCAGCTTTTAAAGCAACGGGCAAGGGCTGGCAATCGCGCATTGACGCCGTTTTAAAGGAGTGGGTTCATGAGCTCACTGCCCTTAGATTTGATTGACGATTTGCCCGGCAACTGCTTTATTCATATTCATAGCCTAGTTTTGGCGTATTGTCTATCGGCGAATACGTCTTACGGGTTCTGGTCATATTTAATTGAAGTAGCGTATAAGTTATCAGAATTAAAAAATGACTTGCTAGATCGCCAAAAGGAGACTCATCATTGCTAACCGCTATTGAACAAACAAGATTGAGGGTATCGAAGAACACCGAGGCGAAACGAAAGTTGCAACTGGGTCAATTTCTTACGCCAGCAAGAACGGCACAGTTCATGGCGAGCTTGTTTACATCGAAAGCTAGCCTTGAATGTCGTTTGCTTGACGCTGGTGCGGGTATTGGCTCACTTTCAAGTGCATTTCTTGAAAGGTGTATTAATGGCGAGTTGAGATTCAAGAAAATTGAAGTCACTGCCTTTGAGTTAGATGGCCTTATCCATAAAGAATTAAATGACTCTCTTTTTAGTTACCAGAACAGATTGCCGATTGCATATGAAATACTTGGTGACGACTTTATTGAACAGGCCGTCAATAGAATACAATTTGATTTTGGCAATGGCTTCACTCACGCAATCCTGAAC
>JBAQEN010000028.1:0-3577 GCA_049286765.1 Methylococcaceae bacterium | reverse complement strand
GATAAATCATATCCATCAGCCTGGATCGGGAAAAGATACGGCCGGGTTGCTGATGCAACGCCTGCAACAATTGAAACTCAACCGTCGTTAATTCGATTTCATGGCCTTCGGCGGATACCCGGAAACTGTCTGCGTCCAGTTTTAAGGTCCTGGCGATACCATTCTCGGTTTGAGGCTGCAAGCGACGCAACACCGCTTTGACGCGGGCGACCATTTCGCGCAGACTGAAAGGCTTGCAAATATAATCATCGGCGCCCATTTCAAGCCCCAGCAAGCGGTCGATTTCCTCGACGCGGGCGGTGACCATAATAATCGGCGTAGCGCTAAAGCTTCGGATTTCCCGGCAGATACTCAGGCCGTCGCGGCCCGGCAGCATCAAATCCAGTAATATGAGGTCTGGATGGTGTTGTTTGACCCAGGGAACGACAGCATCTCCATCGGATAATATGACGGTAACAAAACCGGCATTTTGCAAATAATCCGCTTCCAGTTTGGCCAGTTTTTCTTCATCTTCGACGATCAGAATATGAGGTGCCTTGTTCATAATTGCATCGGTAATTCAATGTGAATGGCAAGCCCGCCCAAGGCTGAAGCCTGTGCCTTGATGACGCCATGATGCGCTGCGACTATGTTACTGCAAATCGCCAGGCCGAGTCCGGCTCCACCATGATGCCTGCTGCGCGAGCTTTCCACCCGGTAAAATCGGTCGAACAATTTGGTCAGTTCCTGTTCCGGTACGCCCGGTGCGCTGTCGGCCATATCAATCAGCAGAGTATCGCTTCTTTTGGAAATAGTAATCTCCAGACGGCCGCCGCTATCGGTATAGTTGGCGCTATTCTTCAGCAAATTCCGGAACAGTTGCGATAAGCGATCCGGGTCTGCATAAAGGCTGACGGGGCCTGCCGTTTTATCGATCAATTGCACACTCATTTGGTTGCTGTTGAATTCCGGCATTAACGCGGCCAAGTCTTCTTTAAGTGTTGCCACTGGATCGGTAAGCGTTTTGCGGTAAGTTAATGCGCCCTGATCGGATAACGCCAGTTGATAAAGATCTTCTGTTAATCGGTTAAGACGCATGACATCACTGAACAGGGAATCGACAGCTTCGCGAGTCAGCGGGCGAATGCCGTCCTGCAATGCTTCCAACTCACCGCGCAATACCGCTAAAGGTGTGCGCAATTCATGTGAAATATCGGCGACCCAGCGCTGCCGGGTTTGTTCCGACTGCTCCAGAGCGGCGGCCATTTCATTAAAATCACGGGCCAGTTGGCCTAGCTCATCGCCGGATTCGACCGGCAGACGAATATTATAGCGACCTACAGCCAGCGCCTTGGCAGCCGCAGTGATGCGCTTGAGTGGCCGGCCCAGAGTATATGCCAGCAACAGAGCTAAACCTGCAGAAAGCGCAATCATTAATAGCGCTATCCAGAAAAACGCTTTGGTTTGACGTTCCATAAACAGAAGTTCGCCGAGCTGATTGACCGGTTTTCCCGGCAACAGCCCCAGAAAACCGACGACCTGGTCCTGATGGCGAATGGGATACAGCGTTAATTGCGGCAAAGCCTCATGACGGCCAAAAATAATTGACTTATCAACGCGTAATAACATCACGCGCAGTTCCAATGGTGTAAAGCGTCTATTATCGTTGGCCTCGGTCCAGGCCGGAGGCCAACTCTCCTTCGGTTCGGACAGCGCCTTTTGCATCCAGGGCGCCGGATGCCGGTGAGGATGATTATCCGATTTCAGCAGTAACTGAATCCACTGCCTTTTATTGCCGACTAATGGCTCCCAGCTTCCGGAACTGTCATAGTACTCAGTCAGTCCTTCGATTAAGCTCTCCACCCGTTCACGTTGTCGTGTTTCTATAAACTCGGTAAAGCCCCGATCCAGCGACCAGCGCATAAAAACATACATGCCAGCAACGACCAGCAATGTGGTCAACAGGAAGGTTAAAAACAATTTGAAGCGTATAGATTTATGCACGGAATCACTCGTTAGCCGAATAGCTTATTGTAACCTTCAAATGTGCAAAAAATATGAAGCTAAATCTCTCGCGGCTGCCGCTGATTTACAATCAACGACATTGCACTAAAAACCATGCCACTATGCACCATATTAGTTCATAGGATATTTTTGTTCTCTTCTCAGTCAATCAAATCAACAGTGTTTTATTTATACATCAATGGCTTAATTATAATTTTAAAGTTTGGCACAAAAAACGCTTATACCAGCATGAGGTTTTGTATAAAGCAAAGGCGCTTTAACCATCAAGGGGTTAAAGCGCCTTTTTTTTACTTATGGGTTCTTAATTGAACTATCTGTATTAATAATGGAAACAGAGGAAAAATATGTCTTATTTAACCCCGTCAGAGTTTGTTACAAAAATGGTGGATGCCGGTGAATCCAAAATATTCATGTCAACCCGGGACACTTTGATCAGAGCGTATATGGCCGGCGCCATCCTGGCATTGGCTGCCGTGTTTGCTGTTGCAATGAGCGTACAGACAGGCTCTCCGCTCATCGGTGCGATATTGTTCCCCGTCGGTTTTTCGATGCTGTATTTGTTGGGCTTCGATCTTTTGACCGGGGTGTTTGTATTGACACCGCTGGCATGGATTGATAAACGTCCGGGGGTGACAATTGGCGGTATTTTAAGGAACTGGGGCCTGGTATTCATCGGCAATTTCCTGGGCGCTTTAACGGTGGCCGTGATGATGTCGATCGTCTTCACCTTTGGATTCTCTACCGAACCCAATGAAGTGGGGCAAAAAATTGCCGGTATCGGTGAAGCGCGTACGCTTGGCTATGCAAAATATGGTGCGGCCGGCATGCTGACGCTCTTTATCAGGGGCATGCTTTGCAACTGGATGGTATCTACCGGCGTGGTAGGGGCGATGATTTCTACCACAGTGAGCGGTAAGGTGATCGCCATGTGGATGCCGATCATGCTCTTCTTTGCAATGACCTTCGAGCATTCCATCGTTAACATGTTTTTGTTTCCATCAGGTTTGATCATGGGTGGAAAATTTTCGATCATGGATTACTTCATCTGGAATGAAATTCCTACGGTTTTGGGAAACCTGGTTGGCGGACTTGCGTTTACCGGGTTGACTTTGTATTCCACGCATGTAAGAACGGCGCCCAAACGATCCATTAAATAATTTGCAATAAATCAATAGAACCTCAGCTGTCGACGCAGCTGAGGCCTCATCAATCGCCTTAAATACAAAAATGCTCGGTCAAGTAAGAATCTCCGTAGGACAATATTCTGACAAAGGCCGCAAGGAAACCAATCAGGATTTTTACGGCGTTTACATTCCGAAAGAACCCCAATTGAGCTCCAAAGGCATTGCCATAGCCCTGGCCGACGGGATCAGCAGCAGCGACGTGAGCCACATTGCCAGCCAGGCCGCTGTGACCGGTTTTCTGGAAGATTATTTCTGTACCTCGGACGCCTGGTCCGTAAAAAAGTCGGCGCAACGGGTATTGCTCGCAACCAACTCCTGGCTGCATTCACAGACCCGGCAAAGTCCGTATCGTTACGACAGGGACCGCGGTTATGTGTGCACCCTGAGCG
>JBAQEN010000027.1:0-1603 GCA_049286765.1 Methylococcaceae bacterium | reverse complement strand
AACTTCAATTGCCCTGATTTTTATCATCTGCCGCACTTAGTGCGCCTTATCTGATCACTCTGATATGAAAAAAGACCCAACCGCCAAACAGTATAACCAGCAAGCCATACTAGAGATATTGGAAAAGCACAAGCTTATCGCAGATTTGGTGCATAAACAGGACATGCCTCACCATGATCTGGTGGAAACGCTAGTTTACAAAGAGAACATGGCGCAATTGCGGCAGATACTTCAGCATTTACCTGCTGAGGAAATTGCACTCATTCTGGAAGAGTTACCCCCAGAAGATCAATTGCTCATCTGGGAGCAACTGGATGATGATCGTAAGCAATCGATTCTCAGGAATGCCCCGTTTTCTGTTCTGGAGATATTGGGGAAACAAGAGTACAAGGCTGAAAAATCCAGAGTCAAGGCTTTTGATTTGCAGGAGGGCCGTTTACACGAAATTTCGATTAATACTCCCCACGACTTGATTGAGGTCAAACCTATTTGGATAGATTTGGTTGCGCCGACTTTTGAGGATCGAATATGGTTTGGCGAAATTTTTGGGATAGAATTTCCTGACCCGGATAAATTGAGTGATTTGGAATCAAGCGCCCGGTTCTATGTGGAAGAAAACGGTGAAATTCATTTGCATTCGGATTTCTTACTGGACAAGGGTGACGTATCACGCAACGTCGTCGTAGCTTTTATCCTGTATCAGGATATTTTGTTCTCGATTCGCAAAGAAGAATTGCCGGTCTTCCGGCTTCAGCGTTTACGTGCGCTGAGTCAACCCAACTATGTTTCCGACGCCAGAGAGATGCTGCTCGATCTTTACGCAGCCAATGCCGAGTATTCGGCTGACGCTTTGGAAGATGTTTATTTGACTCTGGAAGTTGTTGGCAATCATGTGCTTAGCAAACAAATGAGCGATCTGGAAGCGGCCAAAATATTAAATGATATTGCCAATGAAGAGGATCTGAATGGACGGATTCGCAGGAATGTGATGGATACACGCCGCGCAGTTTCATTTCTGATGCGCAGCAAATTTCTTGCAAAAGACCAACAGGAGTACTCCCAACAGATTCTGCGGGATATCGAATCGCTGGACGGTCACACTGCATTTCTTTTCGACAAGATAAACTTTCTGATGGATGCTTCCGTGGGTTTCATTAATATCAACCAGAACAAGGTCGTCAAGCGCTTGACAACGGTTAGTGTTATCTTTCTGCCGCTCAATGTATTGGCCGGCATCGGTGGTATGTCCGAATACTCAATGATGACACAAGGGATTCCTTGGCCTATTTCTTACGGTATTTTTACAATTGGCTTGGGAATTGTCGGGTGGCTTACTTTTGTCATTTTGCAGTTTCTTGAAAATCGCAAGCACGGTAAATCAGAATAACGCTAAGCTTGTTAAAAAGCGTGGAAAATTTGCCAGTTTTACAGTGAAAGAGCGTCAAAGTTTGCCAGTTGATAATCACTATCTTATTGTTTTTAATGCATATTCTGTTTTTGTTGGATTGAAAAATAGTTCTGAATAGTGTAAAAATTGAAAGCCGTTTTGCAACACTTGAGCCGTTACATAGTTGTGGGAGTGGCTTTAGGCCACTCCCACAGC
>JBAQEN010000026.1:0-3387 GCA_049286765.1 Methylococcaceae bacterium | reverse complement strand
AGCAAGACTACAATCAAGCCGTCGCCTGGTATCGCAAAGCCGCTGAACAAGGTCATGCAAAGGCGCAATTCAATCTCGGCGTGATGTATAAAAAAGGTCAAGGCGTCCCGCAAGACTACGCTCAAGCCTATATGTGGCTAAACCTCGCGGCTGCTAAAGGATTAGAAAATGCGGTAAAGACGCGAGATAACCTCGTTAAAAAGTTGACACCCTCGCAAATAGAAGAAGGGCAAAGGCTCGCCCGTGAATGGATCACTACGCACTCAAAAGCACAGGCCGCGCAATAATCACAAACTTGATGTATATCTCAAGCCGCGCGTGATCATCCAACGCCGCTGAGGAAAAGCTCGATATGAAAGCCTACGAGGCCGACATGCAACATCTCATCACCCCTTACATCGAAGCCGGCGAGCCAAGGAAGATTTCGCCTTTTTATGATATGCCTTTGCTGGACTAAATCGTGAAAACCGGTATTGAAATGGGAGATGCTCTAGGCATAAAGGTGGAGCGGTTCTTTATGCAGCGAATGAAAACGAAATGGGGCAGCTGTTGCCCTGGCTTTAGGAGCTCCCGATCAATATGGAACTGGCCAAGAAGCCCCGGAATGCTTCGAATACAACTTCGTACATGAGATGCCTTACCTGCTGGAGCTTGCACAAATCACGCGTCTAATAAGCTTGATGGATCAATAATCTACCGGTCAGGTATGAGAATTAAGTTTAATAATATAACTTCCGCTGGAAAAATCGAAACATCAAGCTTGAAAGCTTCTGAAACCAAATTTAATCGAGACAGATGATACCGACTTTATTGTGTTTGTCCCGTAACGCTTACTTTCAAGAAGTTTTCTGGTGAATACATCTATGAAGCCTGATTTAAACACGAGCTAGAATCAAAAAATTTGACTAATGGAGTTGAATTTTCTATTGTTCGCCGAATGACTGTCATCGACATGCGGACAAAATGAAACCAGAATACACTGCTGAATTCCGTTTCTACGAGGAACTGAACGATTTTCTTTCATCGGAGCAACGCAAGCGGACTTTGCACTATCGCTTTAACGGCAAGCCGGGAATCAAAGACCCCATCGAAGCTTTCGGCGTACCTCACACCGAGGTAGAACTAATAATCGTCAATGGTCAGTCGGTGGGATTTAATTATCAACTACAAACAGGCGACCGTGTCGCGGTTTACCCGGTTTTTGAAAGCCTTGACATCAGCCCCTTACTCAGACTCCGCGAAAAATCATTGCGCAATCCCCGCTTCATCATTGACTCGAATCTGGGCAAGCTTGCCAAATTTATGCGTTTGTTGGGCTTCGATAGTCTCTATCGCAACAACTATCAGGATGCAGAAATAGTGAATATAGCGGTGAACGAGCAGCGCATCGTGCTGACACGGGACCGCCGCCTTTTGTATATCAAACATATCAGCCATGGCTACTGGGTACGTGCGGTCGACGTCGAAAACCAGGTCGACGAGGTCTTGCGCCGCTTCGACCTGTTTAGTTCGATTCAGCCATTCGCTAGATGTATGGTTTGCAATGGCATGATGGTACCGGTCACCAAATCCGATATACTGGATTGTCTCGAACCCAATACCCGGCTCTACTATGAGGTTTTTCATCGATGCACCGATTGTCGGCGAATCTACTGGGAGGGTTCGCATATGGAGGACATGCGGCAACGTTATGCTTATTTTCTAGCCTCATAACCGGATGTACAGTTTAGCGCAATTTTTCCAAACAGTAGTGTCCTTAATAAACCGTTAGTAGTCAGCTAATCATCCTTTGAGCCTTATTTACGATGGGTTTTTAGCCCGTTATCTGCTGATGCAAAAACGGACGTTATCTCTACCTTGTTTAAAATCCCGATAACAAGACTTGTCCCAGGCATAAAATGATGCAGACAATGCCGGAAAGGCAAAGGCATCACTCATTATCAAACCGGATTAAACTCGACAATCCCTATTTGATATAGGGCGAAAAACGGGGTGACAAGCTAGGCCGGCGCTCCGGCCATCCAACAATGTCAACGGCAAATCCATTTCGAAGCGTATTCTCATCGCTTACACCTGTAACTTGTCGTCCGTGTCGGCGATAGCCTCTGAAGCTAAGATATAATCACGCCCCCGGCGCTTCTTGCCCAACCAATCTCCCACCGACTGATATCCGGCCATCCATGACGCCGATTTTTTTAGTCTCATGTCGGTCTGGTTGTAGGCGTAACCATAATACGGGTAATACGATGAGCCTTCTTTCATATCATTGATAATGAAGCCATTTGGTTTAATGCCTACCTGATGAAAACGCTTGAAACTGATCTCCAGTTCCTGCGCCGTGAACCGTCCTTCCTTGGCGACCAGGAAAGTGGCGTCGGCGTGCTTGCCCAGAATAGCTGCATCGGTGACGCCCAAAATTGGCGGTGAATCGATTACGATATGATTGTAAAAACTTTTCAACTGTTCCAGAATTTCCGGCAGATTACCCAGAACCAGCAATTCCGCCGGATTCAACACAATACTTCCTCTTGGTATTAAATCTACTCCCACATCAGGCAGACTTACAATGACGTCACCGAGCGAAGCCCTGCCAGCCAACAGGTCGGAAAGTCCCGGTTGTTTCATGATGGAAAAAGTTTCATGCAAACGGCCGTTGCGCATGTCGGCATCGATGATCAACACGCGCTTCTTGATACTAGCCAGCAGCGCAGACAGGTTGGCGCTAACAAAAGATTTACCCATCCCCTGCATTGGACTGCTGACCATGATGACCTTGCTTTCGTGATTTGCCAGCGTGGCTTCCAGGGTAGTTCGTAAACCGCGCATGGATTCCACAGAAATATCGAGCGGATCCTGATTGACCAGGATGCCGGGCTGGCGGTCCCTGCCCAGGTCAATCAAATGCGCCAGCCGGCGCTGCTTCTTGCTATGAGGGATGGCGGCATAAAGCGGCAATCCTACCTGATATTCAAGGAAAGCCGGGTAATTATCTTGGCGCCGCAAAGAAAGTTTCAGGAATACCAGAGCCAATCCCATAAACAAGCCCAGAAAGCTGGCGATGGCTAACGACTGGCTGGTTTTTGGCGAATACGGTGCTTCCGGCGTTACCGCAAAATCTATGATACGGGAGTTACCCAAAGAACCGGCCGCGGCAATACGCTGTTCCTGGGCACTGTTAAGCAGCGAGGTGTAAAGCTCGGTGTTGACCTGAACATCCCGCGATAAACTGACCATGTGCTGCTGTGTGAGCGGTAAATTTTTAATCCGTTTATCTAAATTGGCCAACTTACGATTGATGTTCTTTATTTGCGCCTTGGTAGCGATCATGTCCGGATGCGCTCCCGTCAGACGTTGACTTTGCACCTCGTACTTTTGTTTAAGTTCAAT
>JBAQEN010000025.1:0-3644 GCA_049286765.1 Methylococcaceae bacterium | reverse complement strand
GATCAGATTTATGTCACGGCCATACAATCAGATGGAACCGAGAGCCACTTGGAGGCGGTGGATGGGGAGTTAAGAAACAAGGACGGTCGCTATTTGATCCTTCAACCGGGGCAGTCAAGAGCGGTTCTTTTCGATGCACCATCCGAAGGGATGAAATCGGTTGACCACAAACGCTATCGTGTAACAGCACATGGTTATTATGTACCGCTGAAATAGCCCGTTGGGTTAGCGATTGCCTAACCCAACATTTTCAAAGAGTTGTCGGGTTACGTTGCACTAACCCGACCTACATTGATTTTCCCCAAAAAGAAATTTAGAACTTAATTTCACCGGCAGCTTTTGGCCGGGTCGAGCCAAAGAGGACGCAAGGTTGCTTGCCGAAAGTATCGGTCCGTCCCATCCACGTAGATCACCGAGCCGGAGTTTGGCATCCTCACATTTTTTTAATGAGGATAAGAAATGAAAATAAACGCACATTGGCAACGGCATGTGAAAGCTTGGCGTGAAAGTGGGTTAAGTCAGGCGGATTATTGTCGCCAGCAAGGTATCAATCCTAAAACCTTTTCGGCATGGGCGCGTCGTGCATTACCCATAGATAAGAATACTCCGCTCGATGTCGTTTCCGTTCAAGTGGCGCCATCGCCGCCGGCCGCCGAAGCAGATGCAATAATAATGCTTCGATTTTCGCACGGTGCTCAGCTTGAACTGTCCACAGCGGTTTCACCTCGTTGGTTGGCGGAGTTGCTGCGTTGCCTGGCTTGATTGGTACCCCTGGACAAATCTGGTTAAGCGTAACCCCTGTTGATCTACGCCGGGGAATCGATGGTTTGTCGGCATTGGTGCAACAGACCTTGGAACAGCAACCCTGTGCTGGATCGGCCTTTGTGTTTCGCAACGCCGCTAGTAATCGTATCAAAGTCCTGCTGTGGGATGGCAACGGCGTATGGTTATGTCAGCGCCGATTACATCAAGGCCATTTTATTTGGCCCAAGCAGGGTGAGAGCTGCTTTTCCATCACGCAATCACAGTGGGAATGGCTGATTGCCGGTGTGGATTGGCAACGTTTATCGGCGCTACCGCCTGCCCATTTACAGGCCTGATTAGAGACATTTTGGATAACTGAAAACGCTCTATAAACCCAGTGTTTATCCTGGTTCTGACAGTTTTTTGTGGTAAAATCACGTCATGAAAATACTGAATCAACTGGATGAATTGAACCTCGGTGTAACCGCCAAAACACAGGTGGCGGCACTGGTTCAATCGTTGCTTGATCAGGTGAAAAAGGATGCTGAAACCCTTCAAGCCAAAGACCTAAAAATCCAGGCACTCATTCTGGAATTGGCGCATCTGCGCAGAATTCGCTATGGCGTTAAGAATGAAGCATTGTCCAGTGCGCAGAGGGATTTGTTTGAGGAAACCTGCACCGAAGACCTCGCGGCTGTTGAGGCCGAAGTCGAGCAGGCAGGTGAACAAGCCGGTTCCACTGTTATCAAGCCCAAGCGCCCTCGCGCGGGTCGTCAGCCTTTACCGGCACATCTGCCGCGTATTGAACACCGTCACGAACCGGAGTCCTGCCAATGCGGTCAGTGCGGAAAGGACTTGGTAAAAATCGGCGAAGACATCACCGAGCAACTGGATGTCGAGCCCGCCAAGTTCTTTGTCCACCGTCACATCCGTCCGCAATATGCTTGCCGTCATTGTGAAACTATCACGGCTGCACCGATTCCCCCGGCTATTATTGATGGCGGCATGGCGGCGGTAGGTTTGCTGACTTGGATACTGATCAGTAAATACCTGGATCATCTCCCGCTCTACCGCCTGGAACAGATTGCCGCCCGCGACCGAGTCATTCTGGCTCGCTCCACCCTAGCGGAATGGGTAGGACGCACAGGCGTGGCGCTGCAACCCCTCGTAAGCCGGCTTATTGAGATACTGTTGGAGCGAGGGACGCTGCACGCCGATGAAACCCCGGTTCCACAGCTAGACCCGGGTAACGGGAAAACCAAAAGAGCCTACCTTTGGGCCTATCGCAGCAACGACTTGGAAGAAGGACCCAGGATCATCGTCTTCGACTACCGTGGCGGGCGAAGTGGTGAGCATGCGCGTCAGTTCCTGGGTAGTTGGCAAGGGCACCTAATGGTCGATGACTATGGTGGTTATAAGGCCTTATTCATTGCGACACGCCAAAAACCCTGCATTGAGCTGGGTTGCTGGGCGCACGCACGCCGGAAATTCTTTGATCTGCACCAGGCCAATGAGAGCCCCATGGCACTGGAAGCCTTGACGCGTATCGGTAAGCTGTACCATATCGAACAACAAGGCATAACGCTGAGTATCGAAGCTCGCCAACAATTGCGTGCGGAACAAAGCCAACCCGTTCTCAATGCATTGCATGAATGGCTTACTCAAACCCGCGCCAAAACTGCCAACGGCGGAGGCTCCGCGAAGGCTCTGAATTATACCTTGAAACGTTGGCAGTCCCTGATCCGCTATGCGGAAACCGGTCATTTGCCCATCGACAATAATCCGGTGGAAAATACCATCCGCCTCATTGCCCTGGGTAAAAAGAACTGGTTATTCGCCGGTTCTGAACGGGCTGGTCAACGGGCCGCTGCCATCCAAACGCTGCTGGGTACAGCTAAACTCAACGGAATCGATCCGGCTGCATGGCTTAGAGATACCTTGGAAAAACTGCCTACCTGGCCTAATAGTCGTATCGACGAATTGCTGCCGTTTGCCCGTCCGATCGAGGACATTAAAGTATGAAGACGAGAATGACGGGTAGCGGTACCTAACCTACCAGTCGTATCGATAATTATTGGCTGACTCGAACTCAATCAGAAAATAATTAGATTGGCTAGTCCTTGGGTATGTGTCCGGGTTGAACGCTTACTAGCCTTTTTCAATAGCCTGCTCTTGATGGCGTTGATAGTGCCGACTAAAAGCAGGCAGTTTGAGTTCTTTCAGTAACAAGTCGATGGTTTCAGGCATGGCCAACAACCTCTGTAAAATGCCAGTTACCGTGTAACAAAATGATCATAGCTCGCTAAATCTTGTTGCCTTGCCGAAATAATGGGCGCCGGTTTAGTACCTAAATAACGCTCTTGTAAGGCTTTGAGGGCAGGCAGCGGCTTATTGTTCGCCAATAACTCATAGCCTAAATGTAAATGTTCTTCACAGTCATGATTCATGGCGATACGGAGAACGCCTACGATCCATTTACATGCGTCTCTGGACTGAAACTGTTGATCACAGTGTTGCCATAGTTGACGATAAATGTCTGTGGGTAACAACTCATCCCGGAACTGTAAAAACCGGAACGCCTGGGGTTTGGCTGACAGACTATGAATGATATGGCGGTAATCAATACATTTGCCTCGCTCCTGACCGGCTTTAAGATAAACACGAGGCAGCGTGCTGGTTAGCGTTTGGCCGATAAAAAAGCCAGACGTTCATGATAAACATGGACACATATACAGAAACTGGACTATTAGCCTTAAACTCTGTCATTTTTGACTTATTCTGCAACTTTTACCTTTATTCAAAAGATTGATAAAACGTGCCTTTTATCAATCTGTTATATTCCTTCGGCATTCGAACTAAAAAGCCTAATTTATCGGTTTAAAAACTGGTTGCATAATTAA
>JBAQEN010000024.1:0-3471 GCA_049286765.1 Methylococcaceae bacterium | reverse complement strand
TGCAGTTTTAGTCGCATTTTTGAAGACTTATTATGTTTATGACAAATGGGATAGCGTAAATCGTCAGTATCTTGAAATTCAAGATGCCTTACAATATGTAAATCTAGGAAGCAAGATAATAGCCATTCAGGAAGACTCAGAAACTTTAAAAGGTGATGACAAGTATCTTTATAATCACTTACCTGCATTGGCAATAATTAAACGCTCTGCATTTTGGCCTAACCTTTTTACTGTGAATCTGACATCTATTTATCCAACGGCAAGAACAAAAGAAATTGATACGCCTTTGAGTGATCAACTTAATTTGAGTTATTTGTTAAATGTTAAGGTAGTGAATGGTTATGTTTATGGTAAAGGTAAAATTGTATATTGGGCTGATTGGAAAAATGATTTCGATTATTTAATTTCAATTCGATTTGATGATTTATCGGTAATAAATATCAAGGAGCTTCAGTTAAAAGTTAGAGGCAGTTTTTTTGATATATATGAAATTATCCATCAGAATGGCATTAAAAATTTATAGCTTTCATTGACCTTGAATCGCTTGCTTTTGGTTAACAGGGTGGGTTCTGCTTACGTAATAGGCTTTTATTGCAAGCAAAATCCATACGATTAAGGAACTAAGGCTAATCCAGGTAAAAATTCGGCGAAGTAAAGGCGGGTATAGTTTTAAGGAAATTCTGTTTTGACCTGCCGGTATCTTTATAGAAATTAGCCCGTTATTACTTATATTAACTGGTTGCTCCCTGCCATTGATGCTACATTTCCAATCAGGAAAAAACCACCGTTTCAATTCGAGTTGGACTGGATTTGATGAATTGGTTTCAAGAATTATCTCAGTCCCGGATTCTTTTATAATAGTTGTGCCGTATTCAGCAGTTTCTCCAAGTATTAATGGACTGAATTCATTGGCATAGTGTTTAAGTTTAATTCTTGCAGATTTAGGCAAGTACTCATCAACTTCAGTTGAAGTCAGTATCATGGTTTTAATATTTTTTGTTTCAAATTTAGACGTTAAGTCTTTGATCATGGATTCTGAAAGCGGCAGGTTAACAACTAATAGCGGCAAAATATTGATAATGCAAAGAATTAGTAGGCTCAATTCCAGTTTATTTAAAGATTTATAATTATTATTTTTATAATAAAGCGGTAATAGAAGCCCTGCTAGAATGGAAATTACCAATGCAAGCGGCCCCATCATCCGCCATGGAAACTGGAATAAGGCCAGATAAGAAATGTTTTCCCAAAGGGGAAGACTTAATTTGGTTTGCAGGAATATAAACAGTAATGCAAAGATTAGGAATGTCTTTGCCAGTGTTATTTTTGCTGTTTTCTCCTCATTTCGCTGTGTCCACAATATTGCGGCGCTTTGTATAATAATCCATAGATTAAGCAGCCCCATCGAAAAGTAGTCTGAGTTGGTAAAAAATTTACTCAATGCTTTAAATTGAGCATGAAAATCATAACGCCCTTGCGTTAATTGTTCCGTATGCGTAAGCGACTTGTAATAGAGAGCTGGCAACCAGAAGAAAGCAGACAGTAACAACCCCAGAATTATTCCTCCTAGAATGAATAGCCAAATTTGTTTTCTTTCATTACCCCAGTAAAGAATCGACGCTAATGTTATGAGCATTGCTGCAATGATCAATGAGGTTAAATTATGGGCAAGGATGCCCAATGCCAGACCGGCAGCCAATATCAGACTTCCCTTCAGGGGCTCCTGTTTAATTCTTACCAGGCCATAGAGGGAGATAGGTGCTAGGCACAAGGCGGTGTACTCAGAATTTGCAATACGGATTAATTTGTCGCCTATTAAATAAGGATTTAATATGAAAAAATAACTTCCGATCCGTGCGGCGCATTGATTAACATACGTTTTTTCGCCCAACATTTCCTGCACCAGCAGGTAAACTCCCAGCGCGCCCACTACGGTAAAAAAAGATATTGCCAATATGCTGCCGCCAATTATCGATCCAGTGACTAGATAAAAAATTGTGGCTACAAGCATGTAGAGCGGAGCATAGAAAAGAAAAATAGGAGAACCGTAGCCGCCATAGAGGTTTTCCGCCCAGTAAGGCGGTAGTTGATAATTTGCCACGGCAAGCTGGTACTCTTTTGCCCTGATCAGGCCATGAACGCTATCATCACCCTGCGGGTATCCCTGGATCATATAAGGCAGGGAGCAGAAAAAAAGGGCGATAGCAAGATAAAGGAAGGGCAAATATTTATTTAACATTAACGAGATGTTATGCGGACTTGGTTTAAGGATAAGGCTAAATTCTGACCTGTCTTGGTACAAGCATCGATACTCAATGCCAGTTTTTTATTAGGCAGCGTATTTTTTATACATTTATAGTGTAGTTAATATTTTGAAACGAAATTTTACTTTGCCAATTTTATTTAGCAGAGGAACAGCAATGGAAAGTATATTCATCAGCCAAGTAATTTTTTATTATGTATATCAAGCATAAACCAAGCTTGGAAATGAGTTAGACTTTTTAACTTCGGTGGTAACTATTTAGTCCCCCTCTTTGAAAAAGAGGGGTTAGGGGAGATTTTTTGAATAAATCCCCCTCAATCCCCCTTTTGTAAAGGGGGAAGTGAATATGCGCTTGCTGACTAACGCTAATTTTATACGACAAAACAATGCTGACTGAGTACTACCGTGCTAAAAATGATTACAATCATTCTCTAAAAACCTATAATTGCCCCATTTTTTCAATCAACAAAACAGCATGTTATGAAAGCCAGCTACGATAGTGATGTTATCGCCTGGGCGCAGGAGCAAGCAAATTTGTTGCGTTCCGGACAATTTTCCCTCTTGGACATTGAGCATATTGCCGAGGAGATTGAAGACGTGGGTAAAAGTGAACAGCGCGAACTCGCTAACCGGATGGCGGCGCTTTTGGCCCGCCTTCTAAAATGGGAGTATCAACCGGAACGGCGCGGGAGCAGTTGGGAAGATACTATCCGCAGCCAACGGGAAAGAATCGAACGGCGTATTTGTAAAACGCCAAGCTTGAAGTCATCGCTTACTGATGCCGATTGGCAAGCCGATGCGTGGGATGATGCTGTTGACGATGCAATAAAAGAAACGGGAATTGCCCGCAAGGTATTTCCCAAATCTTGTCCATGGTCAAATGAACAGATTATGTCCCAAGATTTTTACCCTGATTAAAAGAAAACCGGATTAGCTTTGTAGGTCGGGCATGCTGTTTATGCCCGACATTCCTAATGTCAAACATTGGATGTCTTTCTGTTTACCACTACCGTTCAATCATCTAATGACGTAATGTCGGGCAACGATAAAGCTGTTGCCCGACCTACAGTACTACACCACCACCTTTAACACCTGCGCGCAAAAGTCCGAGGTGCCGCCAGGTGTTACGGACGCTACCCGGAAATAATATTTGGCGGCGACAATAAGGCCGCTTAACTCATAATAGGAGTAGGTGCCGGTTGCCGCTGTAA
>JBAQEN010000023.1:0-1836 GCA_049286765.1 Methylococcaceae bacterium | reverse complement strand
GATACCAGCATAACGCCGGCTGCGATGGCAAAATCAACCGGCTTCAAAATGGCCGATAACGAAGATACTCTGGTGCAGTATTTGATTAAAACCGGTAACAGGGATGTGACGGGTGCCGATTTTCGCTGGATACAGGAACGCAATATCAATGAGCAGAGCGATCCGGCCGATATGATGGTCGTAGAGCGCCGGGAGTGGGGTAATTTTTATGGACAGTTGGTCGAAGTTAGAGAAAGCGGCAAAACTATCGCTTCCGGGGAGCAGGCTTGGCCTGTTCTTCAGACAAAGATAGAAGAGACTTTAGCGGTTTTTAAGGAAATAACGCATTTGGAAAAAAAGGAAATTGGTGCGATAAACTATGCATTGGAACGCTTAAGACTTGAACAAAAAAAATTGGAATTGGAAAACCGCCTGGATGATGCAGCGAAACAACAGATTGCTGTGGAGAAGGCCGGTTATGAAGATCAATATAAGCAATATCAAATACAATTAGCTGAACTGTATCAGAAAATAAGACGCGATAAACTGGTTGCCAGGACCGAAAGCGGAAGCACGGTGGAAATTCCTTTGGCCAAGGTGGTTAGAGCCTTTCAGCCTAATGCCATGAATTTGTTTGATAAAGTCGCTCACTATGGAACTAAGGTGGTTGAATTTTTAGCCGATGATCCGCGTGAAGCCAATACCGAAGGCGGTATTTTCCCGGCAATTTTCGGCACCGTGATGATGGTTATGATGATGTCGGTTATTGTTACGCCATTTGGTGTGATTGCGGCAGTCTATTTGCGTGAGTACGCCAAACAAGGTTTTACTACGCGGCTGATCAGAGTTGCAGTAAACAATCTTGCGGGTGTTCCCTCTGTTGTTTATGGAGTATTTGGATTAGGCTTTTTTGTTTATATTTTGGGCGGTAACATCGATCAATTGTTTTTTCCTGAAGCATCTCCTGCACCGGTTTACGGTACGCCGGGATTGTTGTGGGCTTCGATTACGCTGGCCTTATTAACTCTGCCCGTTGTAATCGTATCTACGGAAGAGGGCTTGGCGCGTATCCCCAGTTCTATACGGGAAGGCAGTCTGGCCTTAGGGGCTACCAAACTTGAGACCTTATGGCTTACCGTATTACCTATGGCAAGTCCGGCGATGATGACCGGCCTGATTCTGGCGGTTGCGCGAGCAGCGGGAGAAGTTGCTCCGTTAATGTTGGTCGGTGTGGTTAAGCTGGCGCCAACATTGCCCCTGGATGGCAATTTCCCGTTTTTGCATTTGGATAGGAAGTTTATGCACCTGGGTTTCCATATTTATGATGTCGGTTTTCAAAGCCCTAATGTTGAGGCAGCGAGACCCTTGGTTTATGCGACAGCATTATTGCTGGTTTTGGTAATTGTAGTGCTTAATCTGGCGGCAATTGTCATTAGGAATAATCTCAGAGAAAAATACCGGGCACTGGAAGGTTAAAGAAATGACAGCACAAGAAACACGTACACACGCATTTGATATGAGTTCTGTTTTACGCGGTAAGGGAATTCAGGATGAGCAGAATGAAACCTGTATCAAGGTGGAAAATTTAAACCTGTTTTACGGCGAAAAGCAGGCATTACATGACATAAATATGGAAATGCCCAGGCACAAAGTAACCGCCTATATTGGCCCCAGTGGCTGCGGTAAATCAACGTTGTTGCGTTGTATTAACCGCATGAATGATTTGGTAGATAGTGCAAAAATAGACGGTAAAATTATACTGGATAATGAAAATATTTATGATAAAGCCGTTAATGTGGCCGCTTTGCGCAGACGCGTCGGCATGGTGTTTCAAAAGCCTAATCCTTTCCCGAAATC
>JBAQEN010000022.1:0-3031 GCA_049286765.1 Methylococcaceae bacterium | reverse complement strand
GATGACTATAAGGGTATCGAAGAGTTTTTCATATCCATCATTATCAGCAAACAAATCGCCTAATTCGAAGACAATGCTTTTGTATGAATCAAAGGGATACTGTCCAAGTCCCTGGGAGTGTTGAAATATCTCGGCTAGCTCACCAAAAACGCAATCAATACCTGACGTTTCTTCATCATTACTGCGCAGTTGAGCAAGTTGATGAAAACAGAGCATTGTTCGCGCATGCAGCGAATTATTTGGACGGCTATCGTCATTAGATAACTCCTCCAATTTCTTCTTTAGTACATCAGCCCTTTCAATGAGTTTGGAATCTTCCTTTTTAATAAGCCCAAAACTAATTGTTCCAAAAAGTACATTCCAGAGATTGAAAACCATTTCAACATCATCTGCATGACGACTTGAGAGCCCAAGCTCCTCTACTTTATTGTAAAGATGAGATAACTCTGCGATATCATCATAGACATAACATGATACCCAAGCGTGACGGTAGGCAATTCTTAAAATTTGTCTTCTATCACCCACTTTTTCTGCAATGCGAGAGGTTGCCGAAAACCGTCCTTCCACCTCATGCCGATTACGCTCCAGCTCACTTGCAAGTATTGCTGCTCTAAGACAATCTTCAGCAAGCTGATAGGGTATTCCGACATAGCGATCAGGATCATTTATCTCTTTATCTAGTTCTTTTAATTCAATGCCTCTCTTGGCATCAATAGGTCCAATTTGTTTACGGGGCTTTAGTTGCAAGCTCTCAATAGACAATGTTTGAGCTGCAAGCTCTGTGCGACCATGGTTCATAACCCGGTCTATAATCCAGCTCCGGTCTAAGATTCGAACCTCAATACCAAACTCTTTTTTTAAACCATCTTCAACTTGCGCTCTTACTTTGTCCCTAACGAATTGATTGGTGATGAAGTAGATTAATGTGTAACCACGCTCCGTCTCGGCAATCTTCTTCACATCACTTTTGACTTTCCCTCTCCATTCCTTCTTGGCACTCATGGCAAATGCCCAGCGATCTTTTGCGCCAGCATCCCCTTGATACCACCGTAAGGAAATTTCTTCGGCGACCGGATAGGTCTCAGAATCTACCTTGCTGTCTCCGCCTCCTGTTGGACCAGTTTGCGGCAACAGATTAGGACAGAGTTCTTTCTCTGCTAACCGTCTTGCGAAATGCTCAAACTCTTTTTCTTGGCTTCGATTTGTCAGCGTTTCAAGGTGGTATTCCAAAATATCCTTCGTTATTTGAGGCTCTTCCGTAATAATTGAATCCGAATAACGTTCGGGCCTTCTTGCTCGCAGATAATCAGAAGGCTTGTAAGTATTTGTTATTAGTTGTGATTTCACCATGTTGTTCCTATAGCCCCTGTTATTGCTCGATTAATGGGGCTATGTAATCCGCTCGAACATTTTCTTTAAATAAACTTGCTCACCTTCATTCATAAATAACACATTCCGGTCTTCCAGGTCTGCTTGCTCACAGGAGACATTCAGTAGATTGGTAAACTGTGTTCCTGAAACAATAAAAGCGTTCAGCGTTAGTTTTGGATCACCTAGTTTTTCCTGGATCACCTTTACTTCCTTGTAAAGTCCAAGCTTGGGGTCGTTCAGGTTCATCTGACGTAACCCTTTAGGGTCAATAAAATTCAGCCACTGCTCGCCGGTCTCATCGTCTACCAACCACAACAAGAAATCCGGATAGAAATTACCGGCCATCGCAAAGCCTAAACCTTTGGCTTTGGTATCCGCATTACGTAATAGGTAAAGGCTGCGCTTACCAATAACTTGCTGTCCTAGTGGCGATTTATGGAATGCTTCAAGATCACGCACAAACATCACTTCGCTGGGCGCATCGAATACCAGTGGACTCATTTTTAATGGCATAGTACCTTCTGGATAGTACAGCAAGGGGTAATACAGATGGCGCTTAAAACAAATGGCAACCATTTGGCCAGCATTCCACTGGCTGGCTTCACCGATCTTGCCGTCTTTTACCAATACCTGAAGAGCTTCAATTTTTTTCGCGTAAGCTTCCCCGTCTTCGTTGTTATCGATCTCGAAGTGATAGACCTTAAGTAAGGTATCATCATCTTCTTTCACGCTCACGATGTTATAGAACTGGCCCTCATAAGCCGTTTTTAGCGACTTGTAAAAACGGTCTGTGTAGTCTTGCAACAAGCGGATAAGAATATCTTCTTGTTTGTTAATATCGGCGATGCTGGTAATAACCAGCTCGGCTTGCGGAATATAGAGCGTGTACCAGTCATTATGCTTTAGACAAAAATCGACTAATCGCGAACGCTCCAGCCGTAAATTGCTCCAACTACGAAGTTGCTTGAATTCCTGCACACTTAAGTAAATCCGGTCAAAATCAAACAGCGCCATGGTATCGGAGCCTATCTTGCCCATCTGCCGAAGATTAACGGATGGTGCTCCTCCATCGAGACTCTTTCCCGCTGCCATCGCCTCAATTTTTGGGTATAAATCCAGATCAATATGTGCCGCTTTGATCTTGCCCTTAAACTCGGTAGGTACTTCGTATAACCACGGGAAATGCGTACGCTTGAATCCTTTGATCTGGTTGTCCTTGTAGCCATCTTTAAGTGCAAGCGTTTTAAGCTTGCTCTTTGGCATATTAGGGCTGGTTTCAAAATCCAGCTGGATCATTTCATCTGATGTGGTAACGCCTTCTTCTTTCAGATATTCCTTGAAGGTGGCCATGTAACCCGCATTAACACCAAAAATATTCAGCGTCTCCAGTCGCTCCAAATGAGCACCTTTTGGTCGCTGGCTAGGTATACTACGTTTGAGTGAATATTCTTTACCCTTCAAGCGCACACCACGCCCGAACAATTGGATGATTTGTGAACCTTCACCTTTACCCATGTTGAGCAAGCCCATGGTTGACACACGCCAACTGCTCCAGCCTTCAGTAAATTTTCGCGAGCCAATCAATACATGCAACTGGCTATCTTTACTGTTTAGCGTTCCAAACATTGAGCCACCAAAGTCATCTGCCTCAGTATCAAAC
>JBAQEN010000021.1:0-18965 GCA_049286765.1 Methylococcaceae bacterium | reverse complement strand
GGCTAGCAGTGACACGAATGGGGATGGACGCGAGCCTTGCCCGTATTGCCCGGCGCTGGATAATGTTTCTTGAAGTTTTGGTCTTGGTGATATTGAGCATGTTGGTGGTTAAAATTCCATTAACGATATTTGCCTTCATGGGTGGCGCGTTGGCCATCGGCGCAGGTTTCGGCATGCAAAACCTGCTCAAGAACCTTATCAGTGGGCTTATGCTGCTGTTTGAGCGCCCTTTTCGGCCAGGAGACCTGGTCGAGGTAGGCGGAATCCGGGGCCGCGTTTTGGATATCGGGGTACGCAGCTCGCATAT
The DNA here is from genome assembly GCA_049286765.1 of Methylococcaceae bacterium. GTDB lineage: Bacteria > Pseudomonadota > Gammaproteobacteria > Methylococcales > Methylomonadaceae > JAGXGJ01. The sequence continues at coordinate 18,658 of JBAQEN010000021.1, read as the reverse complement.
CCGTGATGCCAATGGCATCGAGACCCTTATTCCTAACAGCACTTTCATTGAGCAGAACGTTACCAACTGGACGCTGAGCAACGAGGCGGTTCGTATTGTGGTCAAAATTGGCGTTGCCTATGGCTCGCCAGTAAAAGAGGTAACTGATCTTCTCCTCGAAGTTGCGGACCGGCATGGGCTGCTTGAGAATGATCCTTTGCCCCAAGTGCAATTCGAGGATTTTGGCAGCGACGCGCTGCTCTTCGGTTTGTATGTCTGGGTCCAGCTCAAGCCGGAAATATCCTGGATGGTCGTCGCCAGCGACCTGCGTTACATGATCAACAAGACATTGACTGAGCATGGCGTCGTGATTGCCTTTCCACAACGGGATATTCATCTTGATACCAGCCGTCCGCTGGAAGTTCGAGTGCTTGCCGATGTTACTAATAAGTGGAGTGCAAAAGAGTGACTATTCATGCATACGGATACATGTCTGCATGGTTTTTAAGGCCTTGAAGATCTAATCTGAGGTGGGCGCGAATAGCAGAAGCATTCCAATGATGTGAGAAAATTTTGTACATTGATTAAGCACCACGTAAAATTAGCGGTTATATGACATTTGCCTAACCGGCATTTAAAGGCTTATGCTTTTTGTGGAACCTGGGGTTTATGACATCAACGTTCCGCACTTCTATACAAATCGAGTTATGGATACAACGAATATAGAGAAAACTGATTCTACCGGCAAAGCGCCGCCTAAAATGCCTAATGCATTGCCGCTTTTAGGGCACATGCTCAAATTCGGCAAAAATCCCTTTGACTACATGATGACACTGAGAAAGACACTGGGAGAAATCGGTGAGTTCCGTATGTTTCATCAAAAAATGGTGCTGATGACCGGTCCGGAAGCCAATGAAGCTTTTTTTCGCGCACCTGACGCTCAACTGGATCAAAGCCAGGCGTATAAAATCATGACGCCTATTTTTGGCAAAGGCGTAGTTTTTGATGCGCCGCCGCATAAAAAAGACCAACAGCTTAAAATGCTGATGCAGGTATTGCGCGATAAACCGATGCGCGGTTATGCCCAAGTGATCGTCCAGGAAGTCGAACAAATAATTGCCGGTTGGAACGATAACGGCGAAATCGATTTGCTTGAGTTTATGAAAGAACTCACGATTTACACCTCCAGCCATTGTTTGCTTGGTGATGAATTCCGTTATGAACTGAATGAAGAATTTGTAAAAATTTATCATGATCTTGAAAAAGGCTTGAGTCCTCTGGCTTTTGTTTTTCCTAATCTGCCCTTACCGGTATTTCGCCGCCGTGATAAAGCTCGCGCCAGACTCCAGGAATTAGTCACCGGTATTATTGCCAAAAGAGCGCAGAAACCGGAAAAAAGTGAAGATGCGTTTCAAATACTTATTGATTCCAGCTATGACGACGACACTCGCTTATCGGCTCACGAAATAACGGGCATGTTAATCGGCACTATTTTCGCAGGGCACCATACTACGGCAGGGACAGCAGCTTGGACTCTGTTGGAATTAGCTCGCCGGCCCGAACAATTGGAACGGGTGTTGGATGAACTGGATGCTCACTTCGGCGCCGATGGCGAAGTTACTTTTCAATCGTTACGCGAAATTCCGGTACTGGAAAATGTTATTAAAGAAGTGTTGCGCCTGCATCCGCCATTGATATTTTTAATTCGCAAGGTGATGCAAGACTTTCATTTTAAAGACTATACGGTCAAGGCCGGGAAATTTGTTTGCGCCTCGCCGCGCGTTTCTCATCGTATTGCAGATGTTTTCCCGGATCCGGAAAAGTTTGATCCTGAGCGCTACTCAGAAGCACGCCAGGAAGATGCCAAACCTTTTAGCTGGATTGCCTTCGGCGGCGGCAAACACAAATGCAGCGGCAACGCTTTCGCTATGCTGCAACTCAAAGCCATTTTCAGCATTTTATTGCGCCGGTATACTTTTGAATTAATCGACGACAAAGATACCTATCAGGATGATTTCACCCAAATGGTGGTGCAACCCGTATCACCGTGCCGTGTCCGTTACATCAAGCGCACGGATACGAAAAGAGCCGAAGCTGAGCCAACAAAAAACAGTGAGCAGGAAAGCGCACCAACGAGCCCCGGTTTTCAAATAAAAATCGACAAGGAGCTTTGTCAGGGTCATGCAACTTGCATGGCTGAAGCACCTGAGCTCTTTCATGTGGACGATGCAGGGAATGTGAGCATTTTACAAGCTTACCCGCCGCTCGATTTGCTGAGGAAAGCCCAACAAGCCGAAAAATATTGCCCAACTAAAGCAATTAAGATTGCACTCAAATAGAGACAAAGAATGGCCGCATACCCCAGAGCAGAACTTGAAGAGATGGTTGAACGTTGGTTGCAGGCGAATCGTGATGCTGAAAAAGAAGGTAACTGGCCCAAATACTTAGGGAAGATGTATACCGAGACGGCTGAATATCGCTGGAATATCGGGCCTAATGAAGAATTTGTAGCGCGCAGCGGCAAACAGATAGAGGAATGGGCCTTAGGTGTGCAAATGGAAGGCTTTGAAGAATGGCGCTATCCCTACCACCGTATTTTAATCGATGAAAAACAGGGCGAAGTTATTGGCTTATGGCGTCAAGTGTCACCTGCGCTACGTGAGGACGGCACGCATTATAAGGTAGCAGGCATAGGCGGTTCCTGGTTTCGGTATGGCGGCGATTTTAAATGGGAATGGCAACGGGATTTTTTTGATTTAGGCAATGTAAAAGCCTTGTTTTTTGAATTAGCCGCCGATGGCAAGCTCGACCCAGCCGTTAAAAGAAAAATAGGCAAATTGGCCAAAGGGCAATTACTGCCCGGGCATGAGCGTTTACGCAAGCCGCCAAGCCTATTGAAAAAACTGAAGGGCTTTGTAGCAATGGTGCGTATTGCTTTATTTAATAAGTAAATAAAGGGCACCTCTATTAATTTAATTTTAAATATTGGTACTTATAAGTTTCAATGACTTATATTCGCCAATATTATGAAAAAAGCAATTTTTAGAGGTTCCATAAATCCAAAACTCATAGATACCACCCTTATTAAAAGGGTGGTATCTATCGCTCAATCAAGCTAAAGGACACCTCATAAAAATCTATGCTGAATGTAAAATCTTCTTGGAAAAATTGGCGGCTACTCACTGAAAAAGGACGGCACATTTGGGCATTCAAGCCCGGCTCAAACAATATCGATGAACATCTACAAACTGTTGATAACATCTCAGACGAAGAAATAACTCAGTTTGCTGAAGATTTTCAGTTCGATGCATTCCACAACCCCAATTCCGGCGACAAAGTTTACAGACATGCAGCAATCAACGCGAAATATCAGGAGTTTACCGGGCAAATATCACAATCAGAGAACCCTGAAGAGCAAAAAGTTGCCGATGCGCTGATCAAAGGCATGAACTACTACTCATGGTTGCAAAGTGAAGACGGTCATTGGCCCGGGGATTACGGCGGCCCGCTATTTCTTTTACCCGGCTTACTGATCGCCTCTTATATTTCCGATACACCGTTTCCCAAGGCACACAGGGAAATGATGAAGATTTATTTATTCAATCATCAAAATAAAGATGCCGGCTGGGGTATGCATATCGAGGGTGAATCGACGATGTTTGGCACCGTCATGCAATACGTATCATTGCGCATTCTGGGAGTCGATAAAAATCATCAGTGTATGATCAACGCCAGGAAGTGGATCAAGAGCAATGGCGGTGCGACCGGCATCCCCTCGTGGGGAAAATTTTATCTGGCTGTTTTGAATCTGTATGACTGGCAAGGCTTTAACAGCCTGTTTCCTGAAATGTGGTTATTTCCCAAATGGCTGCCGGTGCATCCGTGGCGCTACTGGTGTCATACCCGTATGGTTTATCTGCCGATGGCCTATTGTTATGCTCAGCGAATCAAAGCGCCGGAAAATGAGCTGATTTTGTCCTTAAGAGAGGAAATTTATAACGAAGATTTCTCCTCTATTGACTGGCCGGAACAACGCAATGACGTCTGTGAAAAAGATTGTTACACCACGCCGTCTCCGGTACTGAAGTGGATGAACTTTTTTACCAATAACTATGAAAAATTCAAAAGCAGCTGGTTAAGAAAAAAGTCCACGGACTATATATTGAATTACCTCAATGCCGAGGATGAACAAACCAACTATCTCGATATTGGCCCCGTCAATAAAGCCATCAATTCCATTTGTATCTGGCATGCCTATGGCAAGGATTCTGTGCAGTTTAAAAAGCATGCGGCGCGTTGGTATGATTATTTATGGGTTGCCGAAGATGGCATGAAAATGAGTGGTTACAATGGCTCGCAGCTTTGGGATACCGCTTTTGCAACCCGCGCCATGCTGGAAAGTGACTTGGGCAAACTATTTCCTGCAACTATCGCCAAAAGCTATCAGTTTATCGATCTGTCGCAAATTAAAGCCGAGCACCCGACGCATGCCGAGTTTTTCCGTCATCCAATGATAGGCAGTTGGCCTTTTTCAACGGCTGAACAAGGCTGGCCGGTTGCAGACTGCACGGCGGAAGGCCTAAGCGCCACTTTAGCCATTCATCATTCAGGCCTGGTTAAACAGACGATTGATGAGCAACGTATCAAACAAGCCGTCGATATACTCCTTTCTTATCAAAATGCGGACGGTGGCTGGGCTACTTATGAATTGACACGCGCACCTAAATGGCTGGAAAAACTCAATCCTTCTGAAGTGTTTGCCGATATAATGATCGATTATTCATGGACGGAATGTACGGCGGCCTGTGTTATTGCTTTACTGGAAATTCAGGAAATTTATCCTAACTTTAAAAACAGCGAAATATGCGAAGCAATTCGTGCAGGACTCAATTTTATCCTCAAGCAACAAAAGCCGGATGGCTCCTGGTATGGTGGCTGGGCGGTCTGTTTTACCTATGCGACCTGGTTTGGCGTGGAAGCGATCAGCAAGGCCAAGGGTAAGGGTTATTTCGACGATGATGCGGTTTTAGCTGCCAGCATAAACAAAGCCTGCGCATTTTTAGTTGACAAGCAAAAACCTGATGGTGGCTGGGGAGAGACTTTCGAATCGTGTTCAAAACTCGTTTATACCGAGGCGGCGACATCCCAAGTGGTTAATACTGCTTGGGCTTTGTTAACATTAATGGCGGCTGATTTTGGCGATAAAAAAGTTATCGATACAGGTATCAGTGTGTTATTGAACAGACAAACCAGTATTGGCGATTGGCCACAAGAAAACATTTCCGGAGTTTTTAATTATAACTGTATGATAACCTACGCTAATTATAGGAATATATTTCCTATCTGGGCGTTGAGTCGATACTGTAAGCAGTCTGTTCAGGGATGATAAAAGAATCAACGCAGTTTAAAGTATTTGTATCAAGTAGCTCAATATGAAATCAGAATTCGACATTTGCATAATCGGCGCAGGTATGGCGGGCGCCACCATTGCCGCTTACCTCGCCCCCAAAGGTATTAAGATCGCGTTAATCGATCATTGCTATAAGGAGAAAAAGCGCATTGTCGGTGAATTGTTGCAACCCGGAGCCGTATTGTCGCTTGAACAAATGGGCCTAGGGCATTTGTTAGATGGGTTTGAGGCGCAAATGGTCGAAGGATACGCCCTGCTGCAAGGCGACGAAAAAATAACCATTCCCTATCCACACCACTATAAGGGAATGGGTTTGCATAATGGCCGGTTTTTGCAGCAAATCAGAGCTTCCGCCCTGCAAAATGAATCGGTTACGCAAATACACGGCAAGGCATTACAACTGCTGGAAAATGAACGTCATGAAATTATCGGCGTTAGTTACCGGGAATCGCTCACGTCCGAGATAAAGTCTGTTCATGCGCCCTTAACCATTACCAGCGACGGATTCTTTTCTAATTTTAGAGAGAGTCTCAGCAATAATGAAAAGACCGTGACGTCGTACTTTATCGGGTTGATTTTAAAAGACTGTGAAATGCCTTTTCCAAAACATGGGCATGTATTTTTATCGGGACCTACGCCGTTCATTTGTTATCCGATTTCCAATAATGAAGTCAGGATTTTAATCGATTTCCCGGGCGAACAGCTGCCCAGAAAACAGTTGTTGCAAGCTCATCTGGATGCCAATGTAACTCCTTACATCCCCGGATGCATGCTTGCCAGCTACGAACAAGCCATGCAAGAAGGAGGATTTAAAGTCATGCCCAATCATTACATGGCGGCAAAACCGATAATCCGGAAAGGCGCGGTGATGCTGGGCGATGCGCTTAATATGCGCCATCCCTTAACCGGCGGCGGATTGACCGCAGTATTCTCGGATATACAGATTTTGAGTGCGCATTTGTTGACTATGCCTGATTTCGATAATACCGATTTGATTCACGAAAAAATCGAATCCTATTACCATGACAGACAGCACGCTAACGCTAATCTTAATATTCTTGCCAACGCACTGTACGGTGTGATGTCTAATGATTTGCTTAAAACGTCGGTATTTAAATACCTGCAGTGTGGTGGTGAAAACGCACAGGAGTCGATTGCTATATTGGCCGGCTTAAACAGGAATCATTATTCTTTGATAAAACAATTCTTCTGTTTGGCGGTATTCGGCGCCTACGATTTAGTGCGTGAAAATATCGCGAATCTTCCCAAGGCAACAAAAATTCTGTCTGATGCGCTCACGATCATCAAGCCCTTGGCTAAAAACGAGCTTTCGATAGCGGGGGTTGTTAGCGGTTATTTCAAGAAATAAACGTTTGTTTACTTCAAGGCTTCCTACAAGTACCTTAAGAATTGACAAAATTCAGTCATTAATTTAAAAGTTGATGCTGCCTCCCCCGTAACTTCACTGCTCCTACAATTAAATTCAAGGTTTAATCGCTCCAATTTAAGCCTTTCTCCTTTGCCGAAACAAAACAAAAGATATTCTTTTGTTATATGTTAAAATTTCCAGCCATCGGAGTCCTAAGCCAAAGCATACAAGCTGGAATTCTCTTCGCTGCACCATAGCAGCGTAAGTTCTGAAATGATTCTGTGTTGTTTGAGTTTTGGAGCGGAACGATATATCAAAGGTGCAGCATTGCTCTCCTTACATAAATTTGTCTAACCTCACACTTTACAATTCTTATGAACAAACCCAAAAAAGTCGCAATTCTTACCGCGGGCGGTTTGGCTCCCTGCCTAAATTCAGCTATCGGCAGCCTAATCGAGCGTTACACTGAAATTGATCCTTCCATTGAAATCATCTGCTATCGAAGCGGCTACAAAGGGCTGCTGCTTGGCGATTTTTATACTGTCACGCCGGCAATACGTGAAAAAGCGGGATTATTGCACCGTTTCGGCGGCTCGCTGATTGGCAATAGCCGCGTTAAACTGACCAACGTTAAAGATTGCGTAAAACGCGGACTGGTCCAGGAAGGCCAAGACCCGCAAAAAGTAGCTGCGGATCAATTGGTTAAAGACGGCGTTGATATTCTGCATACCATAGGCGGTGACGACACCAATACTGCTGCCGCAGATCTTGCTGCTTTCCTTGCTAGTAACAATTACGGCCTCACAGTTATCGGTTTACCCAAAACAGTTGATAATGATGTATTTCCCATCAAGCAATCACTGGGCGCCTGGACGGCAGCAGAGCAAGGCGCGCGTTACTTTTGGAACGTTGTTGCCGAAAACAACGCCAACCCGCGCATGCTGATCGTCCATGAAGTGATGGGACGCAGTTGTGGCTGGCTCACCGCCGCCACTGCTCAGGAATACCGTAAACTGCTTGATCGCGCTGAATGGTTGCCAGAGCTTGGTCTTGATCGCAATGCTTTTGAGGTTCATGGGATTTTCATACCGGAAATGAGCATCGATATCGCCGCCGAAGCCAAACGTCTTCGTGCAGTAATGGACAAGGTCGATTGCGTCAACATCTTCGTTTCCGAAGGCGCCGGTGTGGAATCCATCGTTGCTGAAATGCAGGCCAAAGGCCAGGAAGTACCGCGCGATGCTTTCGGTCATGTGAAACTCGATGCAGTTAATCCCGGTAAATGGTTTGGTGAACAGTTTGCGCAGATGCTCGATGCGGAAAAAACACTGGTGCAAAAATCCGGCTATTTCGCCAGAGCTTCCGCTTCCAATGTCGAAGACATCCGTCTGATCAAGTCGTGCGCCGACTTGGCTGTCGAATGCGCCTTGCGTCGTGAATCCGGCTTGATAGGTCATGATGAAGACCGTGGCGGTGTTCTGCGTGCGATTGAATTCCCGCGCATCAAAGGCGGTAAACCTTTTGATCTCGATACGCAGTGGTTCAATAAAACCCTTGCTGAAATTGGTCAGACAAAGGGCGCCAAGGTTGCGGTAGGTCACTAAGCTGTTTCTATGGGCAGGCGGCGGAGCTGTTTGCCCATTCTGTACTAGCGAAAAAGTATTTAACAACTCTGGAACCTCTATGTCTACCTGGCTGGAAACTTGTCAACAACAACTCGCGAGGTTAGAAATAACCTCCGTATTAGCGGATAAATTGGTGACGCTGTGTAACAAAACGAGTGAGGACATTGCGCCTGAACTGGTGCAAAAACTCAATGCCGAACACGAACGATTAGACCGGCAATTGGAGCGATTACATGCCAACCGTTTTGAAGTCGCTGTTATTGGCCTGGAAAAAGCCGGTAAGAGTGCGTTGCTGAATGCCTGGTTAGGACAGGAGATTCTGCCTTCTGCGCGGGAAAGATGCACATTTACCAGTACAGAAATCTGGTCCGCCCAGACTGAAAATGATCAACTCCTGTCTATTCAATACTACAGCAAGGAAGAGATAAGCAAGCTCCAGCAGCAAAGAAAAGAGGCGCTGGCCAAAACCCTAAGTGATAAAGAAAGAAAAGAAATACAAGAGGATTTTGATGACACTGAAAAAAATCTGCATGCTATCTACGAGTTTACCAAGCAAAAAAATGGCTTTACTCAAAAATTTATCGATATCAGTGAGATTTATGAACAATTACAGTCTGCGATTTTCAAAAACCGGGCGCAGTCTTTAGCCATTAAGCGCATTCAACTAAAAACAGTCCGCTTAAGAAGTGACCGGGATATTATTTTTCATGATGTTCCCGGTTTCAACTCTGGCATCCAGATGCACTCGGAGCAAGCAATTGACCGGCTGAAAGGCTGCGATGCTATTATCTATGCCAAGGAGATGAAACAGCCTTCAATTACCGGGCCAGAAAAAGAAATATTGGTCATTGCTGACTCTGAAGATCCCAGCATTAAAGTATCAGACAAAATATTTGTCGTGCTTACGCAAGCCGACGCATTGGACGACCAGATTGATTTTAAGGAAACCCTGGCAAAGCATCGGAATTACTGGCCTGCTGTCCCTGAACGACGCATGATACCCGTTTGCGCGCGCGCTCACCTGGTTGAATTCGGCATACCGTCGGAAGATACGCTGAGACGCACTAAAAATGCTGAAGATAAATTGAAATTAAAAAAACTGGGTATCACCGATGGCATAGTTTTATTAAAAGAAACGATCAATAATTATATCGACCATGAACGTGCGGGGGTGCTGGAAAAACGTTGTGATGCCCTGGTCAGCAATATTCGTCAATATGCCGGTGATATTATAGGAAAACTTGAACCTATCTATGGCGCGATAGCCGACGGCGATATAGAAGAAGATGACCTGCTAGGCAGTGAATTCAATCAATGGTGGGGACGCGAATGGCAGCGTATCAAAAAAGATTTTGATGTATGGTATGCTGAAAGCATTCAAGGCCGTAAGGAAGCGGATGCACTGGGCGCTGAACATCAGGAACTGGCGGCATTACATTCGGCTTATGATGAAAAAATTGATGCCTTGCTATCCAATCTTACGACGGGGCAAATGGATGAGCTAAAACGTATTTATACGGCGGGCAGAACCATCTCCATGCCGGACCCGCGCGAAGGCAATTACAAGATTCGCGAAGAACTGTTCAGAGAAATTCAGCAAAAATTTGAAACCGAGCTGACTGATCAATTAGCGCAATCATTGCAAGTGTTGATCGATCAAATTGTCCAAAAAACCCAGTCGTTGTTGTGGGAAACCGAAGATGTACGTAAAACCCTGTTAAACGCTGATGAAAATATCGAACAGGCACGTATACGGCATGGCTTTCAAGTGCTGTTTTTACGTTTTGGCCGTGTCGCGGTTGAAGCGTTTATAGCAAAACCTCTGCAAGCCCGTGAGCGCTTATTGAATGAACGCTCAGCTGAAATTAAAACCCTGGAAGCTTTTTATCAGGGTGCAGATGCCAATAAACAGGATGTCACCCATTATTTACGTTATGGTTTATGGGCAAATAAAACTGTGGCTCCGCCCGCTGTCGGAAGAACAGTCAAAACCGCGATTAAAGCGGCGATTAGTCAGGAAATGACCAATTCATCGTCTACCGAACAGGCTAATCCGGTTAGAAAAATATCAGAAGAACAGGAAAAATTACCCGAACCCAATAATTTTGAGCAGGTTGTTGAAGAAATTAATGGCGATTTAGCGGCTTTAAAAGACTACCTGAAAAATAGCGTGTTTTATGCTGCCGGGTTTGTTACCTACTGTAATCAGGAACTGGAACGGATTCGTAATCGCTTTAAAGAGATGGAAGACAATGACAGGCAATGGATAGGCCTTATCCGTACAGCCGTTAAGTATGAAAGAAATTCCAAAATTCCCTATAACATTGCCCATTCCAGACGTGATTTTCGTCTGCGACGTGAAATAGCATTGGAACTTAAGGAGGTCCGGGAAAGCTATACCCAAGTGTATTAATTAGTTAGTCGGCTGGACATTGTTTTCACTCGCCAAATGAGCAGTGAAATGGCTATAACAATAGCAATTCAGAAACTGAGTGTTGAAATGAACCAGTAAAAGGTTTTTTACAACCGCTATCATTTTATTCCCTTCTTTCAAACCATTTTTGCACGGCCAATATGATTGATTTTGCTCCTATTATTTAATTTATATACTTTGGCATGGAAATAGCTTAATAATTTGTAAGTTCTTTATAAGGACTAGCTAATTTCATTATTGAGCATTCTTGATGAATTCATGCGAAAAGTACTAAATTTTTATAGGAGCATCGCGATCATGTTAATAGATATTATTCTTACCGGAATTTTTGGTATAGCAGTTGCCTACGCTTATGTATTTGTTAAAAATATAACAGATCATGAGTAAGATAAAATACCGTAAAGGCTCAGCAGCGCTACCAGCTACCCATCATTCTCGTCCAGTGCTTTAAAGTCCTCAGCCGGACGTATAACCGGTAGTAGTTTGTCGATACGACCGTTAGGCTAGTGGGCAGTTTACCCAATGTATCTCTAAGCCACGCGACCGGATCGAGTCTATTCAGTTTTGCTGTACCCAGCAACGTTTGGATGGCAGCGGCTCGTGACTAGCCCGCTTGGAAGCGGCGAATAACCATTTTTTTTGCCAGGGGCACTGGGGCGGATGGTGTTTTCCTCGGAGTTATTGTTGATGGAGAAATGACTGCTTTCCGTTAATAACGAATCAGGTAAGTCCAACGTTTCAGAGTATAGTCCAGGGCTTAGGCGGATCCGCCGCCTTTGGCAGTATTGACACGGGTTTGGATGAGAAATTGCTGCAAGGCATTGAGTATTGGTTGGCGGCTCAGCCAGCACACAACTGTTGACGAGCTTCAATGCTTTATAAAACATAACTTGCAAATAATTCATGGAAACCGTATTATACGCAGTTCTTTAATAAAGTATGTAGCGCCCGTTTGTGGGTAATGTGAATGTGATATGAAACCAGAAATTCATCCTCAATATAAACAAATTACTGTGACCTGTGGTTGCGGTAATACATTTGCGACCGGTTCTGTTCTAGGTAAGGATTTACAGATAGAGGTTTGTTCTTCTTGCCATCCTTTTTATACAGGCAAGCAGCGCGTTGTTGATACAGCGGGTCGTGTTGATAAATTCCGTAAAAAATACGGAAAATAATTGTTTTACAAATTTTTAGTCCGCGTTTAGCTCTTTGTATTAAGAGTTCCTGCTTGTATGCAGTTTTTGAGCAGCCGCAGGTAAATCAACTACTCGTTTAGCGAGCAATTGATATACCTGTCTGTTCTAGATGTTATTCAGTGATAACCTTGTCACGCAGTTTAGGTCATCCCCCGCGTTAATAATTTAGCGTATCAAGCGGTTCATTTTAGTTATTCCATTATTAGCTATTACAGTGTGTAATGAGTTCGTTCAGGTGGTTTTTGTCCTCAGACATGAAAAAAACCGGTGCCTGATTCGAAGGAGTGAAGATTCGTCTATCAAATCTTGATTAGTTTTTTGTCACATCAGTAATATTCATAAAGATGAACGATGCGAGAAAGGAGGCACGGAATCTACGCTGGTCTACTTTTTATCCTTGATAAATTCCGTGTTTTTCGAAGTATTTGATTTGAAATAATATTAAACAGACACTTGCTTTTTATCGTCAACAGACCTATCAAAATTGCTTGGCGAATTAACTTACCATCTGCCGCCTACCCCATTGCCAAGAAAAGAGCCGGCAGCGGCACCGAGCCCTGCCGCTACGGGGTCGCCGTTACCTATTTCGTAGCCAAAAACACTTCCTATGACACCGCCAGCCAATCCCTGGTGAGTACGCTGATCATATCCTGAATACCGGGGTTGTTGGGGATAATAATTGACTTGCGGTTGCGGATAATAATTTATTTGCGGTGGGGGATAATAGTTTATTTGCGGTTGTGGATAATAGTTAATTTGCGGTTGCGGATAATAGTGGTCGTAGTGATGGCGATGATGGCCACCATGGTGTCCCCAGCCGTGGTGCCCCCAACCATGGTGGCCATCGGCGTATGATGCAGATGAGTACATGATAATAGCGGCAGTTAATTGGATTAATAAAAGTAACTTTTTCATAAGATTCCTCTCGATAATTAATTCAGTATTGAAATAGGCCAACAAAAATCAAATTGTTTAGTTATAAGCTTTAGTGTTTTTATTATTGTTGATTAAATGTGAACGAATGCTTATTAATGACAAAGGTTTGATAATTTCATTTTGAGCAATTTAACTTTTTAACACAGGCATCGTTATGTTCAGTAACTTGAGTTGAAAGTCTCGACAAAGCGGGCAGGGCAGTGTCGTTTCGATTTACTCGCCTAACCAAAAACCGATAGCCATTTTTGTAAAAATAGGAAAAAGATGACCCTTCTAAGATTGATAAAAGCGGGTCACATTTTGTATTTCTTAAACAGATAGGATTACCGCCTTCCTGCGACCCCGTTGCCAAGGTAAGACCCAGCGGCAGCGCCAAGTCCCGTAGCTATGGGATCTCCATTGCCGATTTCATATCCCAAAACACTGCCTACGATACCGCCAGCCAAGCCTTGGTGAGAACGCGGATCTTGAGGCTGTTGAGGGTAATATCTGGTTTCTGGTTGCGAATAATATCTAGCCTCCTCGGGATGGTAGCGATGATGTTTATTTTTGTGGTGGCCTTCGCCATGTCCACCTCCAGAGGCTGAAGATGAAGACGGATACACAGCTACTATTAATGCCGCTAGTTGAATTAATAGATACAATTTTTTCATAGAGTTAATTAAAAGTGTGGAAGATAAAATTTAAGTTATAAGTTAATAAATGCTGATCAATATTAGTTTGCTTAACCTTAATGACTGCTTAACAAACTTTGATGTGGTTCAAATTGGGCGAAAACAAATTTGCTTGTGGAAAAAGGTATAACTGGAAAATGCCGGTGAGCCGTTTGACATAAAACACGGCTCTAGAGTAGTCGACCTACAAAACCATTCTGAACAGCTATATGCCAAGATTGGCCAGCGCTACCAGCACTAAATGGAACCAGGCTGGTTGAAAAAATGCCCGGGATCAGCCTACAAACCAAAGGCAGTAGCGGGGCAATTGCAGCGAAAAGTTATCCGTAATGCCGCAATGTCAGTTAGCAGTCGTTGCTCGATGGAAAATTTACGCCAGTAAGGTGTTGGTGAGTAATGAATACGAGGAAATATTGCTGGGATTACTGGATGAAGAATACACCCGGACATTTTCGTGATGCACGGTAATTTACCCGTCTTGGGTGGACACCGCTATTCTGCCCACCACATGGTTGTGATGGTGTTTTACGTGTATGTCTCGGTTCCTGTCGTAACCGCTGATTATTTCAGGTTGAAAGATAAACAGTCGTTTCAAGTCGCAAGTACAGTACAATTATGTCACCTAACCTACCTGACCCGGATCCATATGATCAGTAAATGGGGCTCTATTAAGAGCCTCTTCATTACGTGATGACTCAAGTTGTCCTGGGAAGCATTGATGGCTAGGAAAAGGGCGGCTGGAAATTTAGCGAGCTGCTTTTAAGCTTGCTAACATTGACATTACTAAAAATTCATTGACAGGGTTTTTTTGTTCACCACTTACAACACTATGATTATGGGCTGATCAATGAGTTAGGTAAAAAGCTTTGCCTACTACCTGGATTTGATCAGTCATAATCTCGTTGGCTTGGTTAAATCCATAATCCAAAGACTTGGAGGTATTTATGTCTCGATTACTACGACAATTTTTAGGATTTATTCTGCTGGTTTCCACAGTGGGTTTAGCGACTTGTCAGTCTTTGGTAAAAGCAGAACCCGTCGCTGATGTCAAAGCGGTGTTCCCGGTTACGGTGACAAAATGATGACACCCTTAACCCATTTCAGAAAGCCCAAACTGTTTATCGCCAATAAGCTGCAACGTTATTCGCCTCGGGGATTGCTGCTTTATTTTTTACCGATGGCGTTAATACCGGCAGCCATCATTGCCTTGGGCAAAGGCAATTTATTGGGAATTACCATTAATGCTACCGGTTTTGCGCTTTATGTTTTTGCCGCCTGGTGTTTGCGTCAAGGCTTGCAGGCTGAAACGGCCTATGCGCAAAGCCCCATTGCGCAGGTTCCCAAAAAGCCCTTGAAAATGCTGGCAGCGATCATTACCGCTCTGGCTACAGGACTGATTGCCTGGCTGGGCGCTCGGCAGACTTTACCGGTAGCGCTGATGTTTGCAGGTGGCGCGTTCCTGGGCATGTATCTAAGTTATGGTTTCGATCTCCGGCAGAAAAAAAAGATAGCCGATGCGCAGGGTTACTCGGGGGATGAAATTTTACGGATGCTGGAAGAATCCTCACTAATTATCCGAAGTATCGAGCAGGCTAATGACAAAATTCGCAATACCGAGCTCAATCAGCGCATCGAAAACATCTGTGCGATTGCCGACCGCATTCTGGCGGAAATCGAATCCGATCCCCGCGATATTCGCCGGGCGCGTAAATTCCTGAATGTTTATCTGGATGGCGCCAGGCAGGTGACAGAGGGTTATGCCAAAACTCATCAACAAACCCAGTCCGGGCAACTGGAACAAAACTTTCGCAATGTGCTTGAAACCATTGAAACGGTATTTCAGGAACAGCATCAAAAATTACTGGAAGAAGACGTTTTTGATCTGGATGTAAAGATTGAAGTTTTAACCACACAACTCAAACGGGAAGGTATCCTTTGATGTCCCCCGGAAACCGGAGACCAAATATGAGTGAACAACAAGTATCTACAGCAACATCAATCGATTCTGCGGCGACTAATGCCGGGAATGAACTTGTCCCCGGAGTCAAGGCGGAGATATTGCCGTACCAGGAGGCGCCCCCCGAAAAAAAGCAAAATATCCAGAAATTGCTATCTGAAATCGATATGAACGATACCCATTCGATCATTTTTTTCGGCAGCAAGGCTCAGGAGCAACTGACCAGCATTTCCGATCGGATGCTGGATGGTGTCAAGAATAAGGATGTAGGCCCGGCCGGTAGCGATTTGAACGAAATGGTCGCGATTATCCGCGGCTTCGAAGTCGATGATCTCGATCCAAACAAAAAACAGGGTTTTCTGGATCGCTGGTTCGGCAAAGCCAAGCCGGTAGTTAAATTCCTGCAGCAATACGAAGAAGTGCGTAAACAGATTTATACCATCACCAACAAGCTGGAAAAGCATAAGACCTCTTTGCTGACCGATATTACCTCGCTGGATCGTTTATATCAGGCCAATCTGGAGTATTTTCATACGCTGGAAGATTACATAGCCGCCGGCGAGGAAAAGCTGCGGCAACTCGATGAAACGATTATTCCGGAGCAGGCCAAACAGGCTGAAACCAGCCAGGATATTCTTGCTGCGCAAAATCTGCGCGATATGCGCGCCGCCCGCGACGATCTGGAACGACGGGTGCATGATCTGCGTCTGACCCGCCAGGTTTCCATGCAAAGCCTGCCAGGCATCCGGCTGGTGCAGGAAAACGATAAAGGGTTGGTGACCAAAATCAATTCGACTATTGTCAATACCGTACCGTTATGGCGTCAACAGTTGGCGACGGCGGTAACCATTTTTCGCTCATCGCAAGCTGCGGAAACGGTAAAAGCCGCGACCGATTTAACCAATGATTTACTGGCCGCCAATGCGGAAAACCTCAAACTAGCCAATGCAGAAACCCGCAAACAGCTAGAGCGCGGTGTTTTTGATATTGAAGTGATAAAAAAAGCTAACCAAACCCTGATTGCGACGATAGAAGAAAGCCTGCAAATTGCCGACCATGGTAAAAAAATGCGCGCTGAAGCGGTTATTCAGTTGCAGGAATGTGAAAACGAATTGCGAAAAACCCTGGCCTCGGCGCAAGCGAAAACAACTGGCGCGAACACCCCTTAATCATAGACAGGAGCAATAACTTTGGGTATTTTCAATAAGCTTTTAGGCGAATTTGTTGATGTTATCGAATGGACGGATGACAGCAGCGATACCATGGTGTGCCGCTTCGAGCGCTATGGAAATGAAATTAAATACGGCGCAATGCTGACCGTCAGGGAATCGCAAACAGCGGTGCTGGTCAGCGAGGGCCGCGTCGCCGATTTTTACGAACCCGGTCTTTATCAACTTGAAACCCGCAATATGCCGGTATTGACGACGTTGGAGAACTGGCCGCATGGTTTTTCCAGCCCCTTCAAGGCAGAGGTCTATTTTTTCAACATGCGCCGCTTCACCGATCTGAAATGGGGCACCAAAAACCCGATCATGCTGCGCGACAAAGAATTCGGTCCGCTCAGACTCCGAGCTTTCGGCACTTATTCGATTCGCATTAAGGTTCCGCTTACTTTTATCAAAGAAATTGTCGGCACCGATGGCCATTTCCAGACCGGTGAAATCAGTGATCAGCTTCGCAATCTGATCGTGGCGCGCTTTGCCGGTATTATCGGAGAATCCGGTATTCCCATTCTGAATCTGGCAGCCAACTATGAGACGTTAAGTAACTTCATTACCCAAAAAATCAGTCCTGAATTTGCCGCCTACGGGCTCGATGTGTTGCAACTGATGGTTGAAAACATCTCCTTGCCGCCGGAAGTGGAGGCTGTTCTGGATAAACGTACCAGCATGGGCATTATCGGTGATCTGGGCCGTTACACGCAGTTTCAGACGGCCGAAGCAATCGAAGCGGCGGCTAAAAATCCCGGTGGCGGGGCCAATCAAGGGATCGGTATGGGCATGGGTTTTGCCGTTGCCCGGGAAATGGCCCAGACCTTTTCAGCGCAGCCGTCAGGCCAAGCATCGGTGAAACCGCCGCCGCTGCCGGTATCAGTTATTTATTATGCTGCTATCGGTGGACAGCAACAAGGACCTTTTGACCGGTCTGTGGTCGAGCAAAAAATCAAAACCGGTGTAATTAATCGCGCCACGCTGCTCTGGCATGCCGATTTGGCCGAATGGACGCCGGCGGAAAAAATAGCCGAGCTGTCTGCTGCCTTTGCTAATGTTCCACCGCCGTTGCCTAACGCTTGAATCAGAGCACTTTAGCCAGCAATAAAGGCGAAAAATTTCTGGATCGTTTTCCCTGTGCCCAATGCGGCGCGGTGCTTAAATACGCGCCTGGAACCAGCACACTGGTTTGCGACTATTGCGGGTTTGAGAATCATATTGAACACCGCGCCGGACGGATTGAAGAATATGACTTGCAGGAAGCGCTACTGCAACTGTCGCAGCCGCGTACTGAACCTGCCAAACCGCAAATCCGTTGTAACGAATGCGGTGCTGGCTTCCAGTTTGAAGCCAGCGTTCATGCCGGAGAATGCCCGTTCTGCGGCACGCCTATTGTCACGGCCACGGCGCAAACAAAACCTATCCAGCCCAAATCGTTACTGCCTTTTAAAATTGAGGAATCCAGCGCCCGGCAGCAATTTCAGCGCTGGATCAAAGGCTTGTGGTTTGCCCCGAATGCCGTTAAAAAATACGCCCGCAGTGACGCCAAATTAACCGGCGTTTACCTGCCTTACTGGACTTTCGACAGCGATACCGTAACCAACTACAGCGGCGAGCGGGGCGATGTTTATTATGTCGAGCAACAGGTTCAAGTGATGCGGAATAACCGGATGGTGACCGAAATCAGAAGAGTTCCCCAAATTCACTGGACACCAGTCAATGGACAAGTCAGCCGGTTTTTTGATGATGTATTGATCGGGGCGAGCAAGTCGTTACCTTGCAAAATACTCGATGCCTTGCAACCCTGGGATCTGGAGCAGTTGATTCCCTATGACGAACATTACCTAAGCGGTTTTCGCAGTGAATA
>JBAQEN010000020.1:0-5346 GCA_049286765.1 Methylococcaceae bacterium | reverse complement strand
GTCTTTCAACTGAACTGTTAAAAACCGAATTGAAATGAATCATGAATAAGCTAGTAAAAAATTCCATCTGGGTACTTATCGCCGTTCTCGGCGCCTCGGCAGTCGGCGGTATTGCCCTGAATCGTGGCGAAAGCATCAACGCATTGTGGTTTATAACCGCCGCGCTGTGTGTCTATGCAATCGCCTATCGTTTTTATGCGGCATGGATTGTAGCGACGGTATTAATAGTCGATGACACCCGGGCAACGCCGGCAGAGCGTCTGGATAACGGCCGTGATTTTATGCCTACCAACAAATGGGTAGTCTTTGGCCATCATTTTGCCGCAATCGCAGGGCCTGGGCCGTTGGTGGGACCGACGCTAGCCGCGCAATTCGGCTATTTGCCGGGTACGTTGTGGATACTGTTTGGCGCAGTATTGGGCGGCTGTGTACAGGATATGGTAACGCTGTTTCTGTCTACGCGGCGTGATGCCAAAAGTTTGGGCCAGATGGCGCGTGACGAATTGGGGCCATTGGGCGGAACGGCGGCGTTAATCGGCACATTTGCGATTATGATTATCCTGATTGCCGTATTGGGACTGGTCGTAGTTAACGCGATGAAACACAGTCCCTGGGCGACTTTCACCGTGTCGGCGACGATCCCGATTGCAATGATTGTTGGTCTTTACATGCGTCATTTTCGTCCTGGACAGGTGCTGGAAGCTTCCGCTTTAGGCGTTATTCTATTATTGTTGTCGGTGGCAGGCGGCCGTTTCATTGATGAACATGAGACTCTGCGCAGACTATTCGATCACGAAGGGCTGACGCTGGCCTGGTGGGTAATGGCTTATGGCCTTGCTGCGGCCATTTTGCCGGTTTGGCTGCTGTTGGCCCCACGTGATTATTTGTCAACCTATATGAAGCTGGGCACGATCACGTTATTGGCGATAGCGATTATCATGCTGCAACCGGACGTTAAAATGCCCGCGATTACACAGTTTATCGACGGTACCGGGCCTATTTTCGGCGGCAAGTTATTCCCGTTTGTGTTCATTACCATCGCTTGCGGTGCTATTTCCGGTTTTCATGCACTGATTGCGTCGGGCACGACACCCAAATTATTAACCAATGAGCGTGACATCCGCATGATCGGTTACGGCGGCATGTTGCTGGAATCCTTTGTTGCCATCATGGCGATGATAGCGGCTACCGTGCTGGACCCTGGTGTGTTTTTCGCGATTAACAGCCCGGCGGGCGTAGTAGGCGCCGATGCTGTTGCTGCCGTCGCAACAATCTCTTCCTGGGGATACCCGGTAACAGTCGGACACATGCAATCACTGGCGCAGCAAATGGGTGAAGCAACACTATTTGCGCGTACCGGTGGCGCGCCTTCACTGGCGGTGGGTATGGCAAGTATTTTCGGCAGCGCTTTTGGGGATGGTATGCTGGCCTTGTGGTATCACTTTGCCATTATGTTTGAAGCAATTTTTATCCTCACCACGCTGGATGCAGGCACGCGCGTCGGTCGTTTCATGTTGCAGGATATGCTCGGTAATATTTGGCCGAAAATGGCAGAAACTTCCTGGCTGCCTTCAGTCATTTTTACCAGTTCCTTAGTGGTAGTGGGTTGGGGCTATTTCCTTTACATCGGCGTGATAGACCCGAACGGTGGCGTAAACATTCTGTGGCCATTGTTCGGAATTGCCAATCAAATGCTGGCGGCCATTGCGCTTTGTGTAGCTACCGGTATTTTGATCAAATCCGGAAAACTCAAGTTTGCCTGGGTGACCGGCTTGCCGCTAGTTTGGCTGATAACGATTACCAGCACCGCGGCATGGCAGAAAATTGCCAGCGCCGATACGCGCATAGGTTTCTTTGCCGCCGCCAACGATTTGAGTGACAAGCTGGCGGCTGGGGTCTTGCCTCCTGAAAAAGCGGCCATTGCCCCGAAATTGATATTCAATTTACACCTGGATGCGTGGCTGACGCTGTTTTTTGTAAGCTTACTGTGGTTAATCGTCTTCGATTTGTTGCGGGTATGCAGCCGTTACCTGAGCGGAAAACCGATATTGCCGCTGACAGAAGCGCCGCATAGTCCGAGCCGTCTGGTTGAAGATTGGGTGAGGGATTGATGTTTAGAAAAGTCAAAACATTTTGGCGAATCGTACGCCGTCTTTCGGGTGATGATGCTTATGAGCAGTATCTGGAACATTATGCCCGGCACCATCGAACCGGCGCTGGGCATGATTATCATCCTCCGCTGAGCAAGGCCGATTTTTTCAAGCAGTGGCAAGATGAAAAATGGAACGGGATGAAGCGCTGCTGTTAGAGTCTTATTGCTGGTTCCGGCACAAATATGTCTGGCAACTAGCCCCCAGGTCGTAATTTTACAACCAGAGCTTCGGAATTTATCAAAAAATATTCACACTTTTAAAATACATTACCTCCAGGAATAATCATTGATTCAGTCTAGCCTTATCTTTTAATTGTTCTATACTTGGCATATTTGCGCTTTTTGTAAGGCCAAAAGACTAATTCTGCTTTGTCAGATTAGATATCATTATTTTTCAAGTTCGTCGTTCCGGCAGGAATTGCCGGAATCTAGTGCCATGGATGGATTTGAGCTCGCCATCCATGGCACTGGATACCCGCTACCCGGCGAAATATGACGGACTTGCAGATTAATCTGGCAAAGTAGAACTAATTACAGTAATTTTTGAAACACTTATGCAAGAGTCCCCCCAAAAAACGATATTGATCGTAGATGATTCCCCAGAGAATCTTACTGTTCTCAGCGAGCTGCTGCTACCCATCTACAATGTCCGCGCCGCCACTTCCGGACAGAAAGCGTTGCGTATCGCCGGCACCACGCCACGTCCCGACTTAATTCTTCTGGATGTGATGATGCCGGAAATGGACGGTTACCAGGTTTTCGAACGGCTGCGTTCCGGCCCGGTCACCAGCGACATCCCCGTCATATTCGTGACCGCTATGGATAATAAGGAAGCGGAGTTGCAGGGGCTGGAATTAGGCGCGGTGGACTACATTACCAAACCTATCGTACCTCCGATCGTTCTAGCCCGTGTCCGCACTCAACTAGAACTAAAGCAGGCCCGGGATCTACTGTCCAACCATAACAGATATCTGGAAGCTGAAATCACGAGGCGCATGGCAGAAAACGAGTTGATCCAGGAAGTGGCCATCCGGGCGTTAGCCCACTTGGCAGAAACCCGGGATCCTGAAACCGGCAACCACATCCTGCGTACCCAGGGCTATGTCCACCAACTTGCCTTGGAACTGCAGACACACCCGCGTTTTTCATCAATATTGAATGACCGCTATATCAAGCTGCTGGCTCGCTCGGCCCCACTGCATGATATCGGGAAAGTGGGTATCCCGGATTCCATTCTACTAAAACCCGGTCCGCTCACACCGGAAGAGTGGGAAATTATGAAGACACACGCCCAATTCGGTAGCGACGCCATCGAGTTAGCCGAGCAAGACGCGGCAGGAACAGTGGAGTTTCTCTCTCTGGCCAAAGAAATCGCCCATTGGCATCACGAGAAATGGGATGGAACGGGGTATCCCGATGGCCTCAGTGGAGACTCCATCCCGGTTTCAGCCCGCATCATGGCGCTTGCGGATGTCTTCGACGCCCTGATTTCCCGCCGTGTTTACAAGCACCCCATGCCTTATGATGAAGTCCAAAATATTATTGCAAATGGACGAGGCCGGCATTTCGACCCCGATATGGTTGATGCCTTTCTCGCCAATTATAGAGTCTTCTGCGGCATAGCCGATCTTCATCACGATCCTATCCCGGACTGATACGCATTGAATGAGCCTGCTCCGCATCGTGTTCACTGAAAACAAAAAGATCATCGCCATAATTATTCAGAACCGGTTTGGCGCTGAATGTTGTCAAATCACTGTCTGGACCGAAGCAGTTATGCCTTGGGAACGTTTATTGGCTGATCGTAGCAGTTTCGATTGTGTTTTGCCGGACCGGGGGCTACTCGATCCGGAAGTGATGGAACTGCCATGCCGGACCAAGATTGACCCAGCGACGGCCGGGGTGCTTTTTCAAATAACTGTTTCACCGTATGTTATCTGATCCCGTTACGAATCAACATATAAAGGGACTGCACCGTCATAAAAGGATATTGTCAGTCGTCCTGGTCTATGCTGTCTTCGCCGCCTTGTGGATACTGCTATCGGACAAGGCTGTGGCCTGGCTATTCAACGAAACCGCGCTGATTACGCTGGCCAACACGCTCAAGGGCTGGTTGTTCGTCGGGGTGACTTCATTGCTGCTCTATGGCCTGATGCGGCGCTGGTTCGTTGGCGATATGGCGTCTAAATACATTCCGGTTGATTCCCGGCTAATGGGATTGCCTTTTGTATTGTTGGCGACAGTCATCGTCGCGCTCACTGGCGCGGGTATCTTCAACGAATTCATTCAACATAAAAAAACGGAAATCGCGAGGCTACAGGCTATCGCCGACATGAAAACCCGGCAGATTAACGATTGGCTCAGAGAACGGCAAGGCGATGCGGATTTTGTCAAGACCAGCGATTTTTTTGCCGAGCAGTACCATAGTTGGCAAGAATCGGACGATCTTCATAGCGGTGAACGTTTGCAAAAACGGCTGGAGCAATTTCGTCAGCATCGAGGATTCAGTGCCGTCATGCTGCTTAACCCAAAAGGCGAAAAACTGTGGGGTACCGATAAGTCGCCGCTTGCCAGCGCCTCACCCTTGCAGACTGCGGCACAGTTGGCCATTGCAGAGCGCAAGGTGCAGCGTATCGGCCCTTATCGTGGTATGGCCGGCAACCTGCACCTGGATTTCGTCATACCGTTGACAGCCCTGCCCGGCCCTGCCCCCCTCCTCGTCCTGATCATCGACCTGGCGGACTGGCTCTTCCCCACCTTGCAAACCTGGCCGGCGCCCAGCGCCACTGGCGAAACCATACTGATCCGCCGCGAAGGCGACCAAGTGCTCTTCCTCAACGAACTGCGGCATCAGAAAAATACAGCAGCCAAACTGAGCCTGCCGTTGGCTGCAAAAAACCTGATTTCGGCACAGGTAATGCGCGGAGAGGTTGCGCAGGATAGTCCTGTAGAAGGCGCGGATTACCGTGGCGTCCCCGCCATCGGCGTGATGCGCGCCATCGCCGGCACTGACTGGTTCCTGTTGGCCAAGCTGGACCAGTCCGAGCTTTATGCCAAAGCCGTTGGGGATGTAGCCTGGATCGGTTTGGTCGGCTTGTTGGTTCTGTTCATGGCCGGCGCTAGTTTTTACCTATTCCGGCAGAATCAACAGCTTGCCTTTACCCAGGCAGTGCAGCAATCCCAGGCTGAACGCC
>JBAQEN010000019.1:0-2121 GCA_049286765.1 Methylococcaceae bacterium | reverse complement strand
ACCTAACGATGTGCAAAATATAAGCGGAGAGTTTACCATGATAGAAAAAAAAGAAGTACCTTCAAAACTGTATCTTACCACAAAGAAAAATCTGACTCTTCCTGAACTGAAACCTTTTGTTCAGGATGTTCTTCCAAAGTTATGTTCTGAAATTGAACTATTAGGGGTGAAAATCGCGGGGCCATTAGAATTTATGTACTTTGGTATTGATGGAAATCCTGAAACAAAATTTGATTTAATCATAGCGTTCCCCATCAATAGAAGAGAAACCGAAACAAAGCTATTTGAATATTATGAATCCGAACCTTTCCAATGTGCGTATCTTGATTATAAAGGCAGTATGAAAGACATAGGGGAAGCATGGGGCTCATTTGTTAAGACAGTCGCAGAATCAGGTTTGCATCCGGCAGGTCAATGTAGGGAAGTTTATAAAAACTGGGTTGATGATGAAAGTAACGAAAATGTTACCGAGCTTCAGTTGGGCATTTCCAGGAATTCCTGACACATCATTACAGCAGAAAACTTGGGAGGATGTAGCGGAGCGCAATCGAAAATTTTCAACAGTTTGTCGATTATGGCAATTGTCATTCGACTAACGGCGTAGACAAAATAAACCAATTTTTAAATCTTTAACTGGAGACTGATTATGAACACAACAATCAAACCCATACCCGAAGGCTACCACACACTTAGCGCCTACCTGACCGTTCGGGGCGCCTCCGATGCCCTTGAATTCTACAAAAAAGCGTTTGGCGCAGTCGAGTTAATGCGGCTCAATATGCCCGACGGAAAAATTGCTCATGCCGAATTCAAGATTGGCGATTCGATCTTCATGATCTCTGATGAACGCCCGGAATGCGGGTCTACTTCTCCTGAAGCTCTAGGCGGAAGTCCTGTCACGCTGCATCTCTATGTGGCCGATGCAGACGCCACCTTTGCCGGTGCAATCAAGGCAGGCGCCAAAGAAAAAATGCCGCTTGAAAATCAATTTTGGGGGGACCGCATGGGCGGGGTGGTCGATCCTTTCGGCCATTACTGGCTGATCGCCACGCATGTGGAAGATGTCGATCCAGGTGAGTTTCAGAGCCGAATGGAGGCTTGCTTCGCGGCGCATCAAGAGTGAGCCAACGGTGATGGCATGATCGTGCCGGGCTTGTTAATTCTTCATCGAACCGCTGTTTCTCCACAGGAGAACATCTATGGCTATCCAGATTTTTGTAAACCTGCCCGTAAGGAACCTCAATAAATCTATCAGTTTTTTCACCCAACTTGGGTATACATTTAATCCCCGATTTACGGACGAAACAGCTGCTTGCATGATTGTAAGCAATGATATTTTCATCATGCTGCTGACCGAGGATAAATTCAAGATGTTTACACCCAAAGTTATTTGCGATACTACCGTAAGCACAGAAGTGCTGATCTGTTTATCCTGCGAAAGCCGGGCTGATGTCGATGAGATGGTGAAAAAAGCCGTCTCTGCCGGAGGTACAACCTATAACGAACCCCAAGACCACGGTTTCATGTATGCACACGGGTATCAAGACCTGGATGGCCACATCTGGGAATTGATCTATATGGAACCCGGCGCAATTACCCAAAGCTAACCGGACATCTACCGCACACAACGACTATACAGGAGAAATACCATGCGTTTTATGATGCTGATGATCCCCAAAGGGTATGAAAATGCAACCCCCGGCACCCTGCCGGATGCCAAAGCCGTTGCAGCGATGATGGAATACAACAGAGCCTTGCAAGAGGCCGGCGTGTTCCTCGCGCTCGATGGCCTGCATCCGCCATCAATGGGAGCGCGTGTTACTTTCAAAGACGGTAAGCCGCAGGTGACTGACGGGCCATTCATCGAAGCGAAAGAAGTGTTGGGTGGCTACTGGATGATTCAGGTAGCGTCGAGGGAAGAAGCTATCCAATGGGCCACACGTTGTCCCGCTTCGGACAATGAAATCATAGAAGTCCGCCAAGTGCAGGAATTCTCGGATTTTCCGGCTGATGTACAGGAAGCCGCCGCAGGTTTTCAAGAGGCGCAGACGATGTCTAGCATTCATAAGTCATCCAAGGAGGAACTTACGAATGATCCGCCAAAATGGCACATTGCTGATA
>JBAQEN010000018.1:0-7111 GCA_049286765.1 Methylococcaceae bacterium | reverse complement strand
TATTTCGGTGGCAATGTCAGTAGCCGCACAATTCGTTTTGCGGACGGTTCTTTAAAAACGCTGGGCTTCATGTTGCCAGGTGAATATACATTCAACACGGCTGATAAAGAATTAATGGAAATCATTGACGGCAATCTTGATGTTTTATTACCTGAAACAGACCAGTGGCAAAGGGTAATAGCAGGTGAATCCTTTAGCGTCCCTGCTAATGCAGCATTCACGGTAAAAATTAACACCGCTACCGACTATTGTTGTTCTTTTATAAAATAACACAATGGAAAAAGTCGCCATTTTTGCCGATGTGCAGAATATTTACTACACCACTAAGCAAAGCTATCAACAGCATTTTAACTACAGCGCATTCTGGACTCAGGCAACTGCCAATAGAGAAGTTGTAGCTGCCATTGCTTATGCCATCGACAAAATGGACAGTAAGCAGTTGAGCTTTCAGCAGATACTTCGAAATATAGGCTTCGAAGTAAAACTTAAGCCTTATATCCAGCGTAGTGACGGTTCTGCGAAAGGTGACTGGGACGTGGGTATTACTCTGGATGTTATCGAATATGCAGCAAATGCCGATGTCATTATTCTATTATCAGGGGACGGAGACTTTGATTTGCTACTGAATAAAGTTAGCAGCAATTACGATGTAATCAGTGAAGTGTATGGTGTACCCGCATTGACGGCGCCATCACTGATTAATGCAGCCAATCGTTTTATAGCTATTGAGGGTAAATTGTTACTGTAAAAACCCTCTGATTACCAAAAGAGCATGAAAAACTCCATTCTCAGTATAATAGAAAAATCTACTGAGAACGGGGTTTTCAATAATTGAACAAGTTGATGATGATTATTTCTTCATTATACTGATGCCTTTTAATAAATTCAGCGCTTCATGTAAAGCGTAATCTTCCGTATCCAGGTTTTCCTTATTTTTATCTTCCTCTAATTTTTTCTCATTGGCATTTTTTTTGCCATTTTGCAGATGATGAGACAAATCAGACTCTTTGACAGATATAAAGTCTGCCTTATCCAATGACTCCAATTTTACCCGAGCCAATGTAACATCCGGCTCAATGCCTTCAGCTTGTATCGATCTGCCGGAAGGGGTGTAATATCTCGCTGTTGTCAACTTAACAGCAGCGCCATTACTGGTAGGCAATATTGTTTGCACTGAACCTTTACCGAATGATTTTTCTCCCATAATCACAGCACGATTATGGTCCTGTAAAGCCCCCGCAACAATCTCAGATGCCGATGCGGAACCGGCATTAATCAATACGACGATGGGCGCGCCGTCGATGAGATCATCCAGCGCGGCATTAAAACGCATTTCCGAATTTTCAATCCGCCCTTCCGTATAGACAATAAGCCCGCTTTTTAGAAAGGCATCACTGACTTCAACCGCAGCATTTAAAACGCCGCCGGGATTATTTCTTAAATCCAGCACCAAGCCTTTTAAATTACCCCCGTTTTCCTTTTTCAGCGTGCCAAGAGCCTCTTTAAGGGCATCTCCCGTGCCGGATTGAAAACTGCTAATACGTACATAACCGTAACCTTTTTCTAACAGCCTACTCTTGACACTTTTAACTTTTATGATGGCGCGAATCAGGGTTAATTTCAGAGGGGCTTCTTCACCTTCACGCACGATGTTGAGGACAATTTTGCTACCTGGTTCACCGCGCATCATCTTGACTGCTTCAGTCAAAGACATGCCTTTTACCGGTTTGTCGTCTATCTTGATAATAAGATCTCCGGTTTTTATCCCGGCTTTTTGAGCTGGCGTATCATCTATTGGCGAAACAACCTTGATATATCCGTTTTCCATAGTCACTTCTATACCTAAGCCACCAAATTGACCGGTAGTGCCTTCTTTCAGTTCCTGATACTCCTCTGCAACCAGATAGGCAGAATGGGGATCAAGACCGCTCAACATACCTCGAATAGCGTCTTCCAATAACTTTTTATCTGAAACGGGTTCTACATAATCCCTTTTAATCCGTCCAAATATTTCAGTAAATGTCCGTAGATCTTCATAGGGTAGTGGATCGGTATCAGTTACAGTCTCGCCATTATTCCGCTCTGCGAAAACACTGCCGCAGATACCCATAAAAACACCCAACATAATGCCAAGCGATAAAATAAAAATAGCTTTCTTTTTTAGCATGTGTCTAAAAACTCCAAATTCTCGATTCTCTAACATATTATCATTTAACGCTTAACTCAATTAAAACCTTCTTACTTTCTGCACCACTCAATCGGATCAACCGGTATACCCTTCTCGCGTATACCAAAATATAACCCGGAATGGGTACGTCCGCCGCTTTGTCCTACGGAAGCAATAACGTCTCCTGCTCCAACTAATTCTCCTTTTTGTTTATAAAGACTCTGATTAAAGGCATATAGCGTCATATAACCCTGACCATGATCAAGAATCATCAGCAAACCATATCCACGCAACCATTCGGCATAGACTACTTTACCCCGGGTAACTGCCCGAATTTCCATGCCCTCACTCGCATCAATCAATACGCCGTCATTTATGCCGTCTGACCGGGAACTACCATATCTCTGCGCTATTCTGCCTTTGACCGGCCAAGGCAATTTACCTTTGAGTGCAGAAAAATCAGCCTTAAGGTCAAAAGGATTTTCCATAGCGGTAGATAATTCATTGGCCTGCTCGGCATCAACAGCAAGTTCATCTTCTGTAATAGGCAATGAATCCATCAAGATTTTCAGTCTGTTTTGACTTTCTTGTAACTGGCTCAGTTGCTGTTCGTTTGAAGAAAATTCATTTTCTATTTTCGTTAGCAATTCATTTCTTTGTTTCCTGGCTTCATCAAGGGCGGCTTGCTCTGTTTTCTTCCGTTCCAGACTTTGCTCTAAAAGCCCACTCTCGGCTCTTTGTTGTTTGTTCAGCTGATCCAGATGATGAACAGCCGCGTCCATATAAGCGAGTCTTGATAAGCGAACTTTATTAAGATAGTCATAATAGACCATCATCCGGCTGGATAAAGCGGGGTCTTGTTGGTTAAGCATCAACTTCAATTTATCCTTTTGACCCATTGCATAGGCTGATCTTATTTGACCAGCCAGTTCTTTGCTCAGCTTGTCTATTTCAGCCTGATAAACCTGGATTTCCTGCCGGATCTTATCCAGGCTTTGACTTTTTTTCTCGATTTGCGCCTGTAGGCTTTTCAATGAAGCGGCAGTCTCACCATAACGTTTTTCAATGTCCGCCAACAGATTCTGCATGGAATCCTTCTGCTGTGAAAGCCGCTGCATATCCTGTTTGACATTATTAATATCTGATTCTATCTGATTGAATTTATTAGTAGTTTGCAAATCCTCTGCACGGCCATTATTGACCAATACCACCAGCAATAAACAAAAAACCAGCTTTTCTCTCATCCTCAAATCAGGCAGGATTAATAATAAGCGATCTACCCGTCATTTCAGCAGGCTTATCTACATCTAAAATTGCCAGCATTGCAGGCGCTAAATCGGATAAACCGCCAGCAGAGGCTAATGGCTTATCCCCGCAGATATAAACTAAAATTTGCTCTTCAGGCAAACCCAACGAGCGGCCGGAGCAATCCAATAGTGTCATTGGATAGTCCTTTTGCAACTGATCCCAACAGGGTGTATTAGCCATCGAAAGCCATTATATTCCCGCTCCGATGAGTAACCAAACTCATCAAGAATCAGTAACACCAAAGACTTTGGCCTATTGAACATCTTGCATTTATCTCCAAATACTAAATCAAATTCCACGTTAAACTTCGGATACAAACTCATTCACTTGCACTCTTGATATTATCCATTACCCAAATTGAATGAAAATAAGGTATCATTTCGCAAGATTTGCCGGTTTGGTAAACAGGCAAAATGCCTATTATATTAATACACGTTAGCAACAGTTGTGTATAAATAATTCCTCATGGGTTCTTTAATTTATTGAAACCCGATAAACCAGTAGTATTAAGTAGCCTTATGGACACTAAAAACGAGCACAGTTTATTTGACGATAACGATATAGCCAAAGCGGCGCGCTGCATAAAAGCCATGTCACATCCTTTACGATTAAAAATATTATGCGTCCTCGGCAATAAATCAATCAGCGTGCAAGAGATTGTAGAGCAAGTTGGCACCAGCCAGAGCAATATTTCCCAGCATCTATCGATTCTTAGGGAGAAAAATATTCTCGGCTCAAAAAAAGAAGCCAACCGTGTTTATTACTTCATTGATGATGACCGTATGCTATTGCTCATTGAGATGATGAGAGACGTTTTTTGTTCCAAATTCTGATTTATTTTCACCATTCAACCTAAACCTTGCAAAGATTCCATGGACCGTTACCTAGAATTCATTTTAAACCACTATATACTTTCTCTCGCATTGGCAGTCGTTACCTATTTATTAATTCAGGAATTGTTCGATACGGCCTTTAAAAAATTTGGCGCTATATCACCCTTACTGGCGGTCGCCAAAATGAACGATACAGATACACTGGTTATTGATGTGCGTGATGAACCGGAGTTTATTCAAGGTCATATTGAACAGGCAGTAAATACGCCTTTAGGCAAATTGCCAGAACGGCTTGAAACGTTAGCAGAACATAAGAACAAACCCATTCTTATTGCCTGCCAAACCGGTACACGCTCAGCCTCGGCCGGCAAAATTTTAACGAAAGCAGGATTCGAACAAGTTCTCGTTATTACAGGCGGTATGCAAGCCTGGCAAAACGATTACAAATTACCGGTAAAAATTACCAGCAAAAACAAAATTAAAACCTGAGTTTTTTGAAATCGCTTTACACGGCGATAAAGCCCACGCACTCCTGACACATAAACCCGAAAAAGAAAATTGATCATGGCCGAAGAACACAACACTGCAGAAAAACAATTCTCTATCCAAAAAATTTATACAAAAGACATGTCTTTTGAAACACCCAATTCACCCAAAATATTCACCGAAAAATGGGAGCCTTCCGTAGACTTCAATCTTGGATCCCATGTTGAATCCTTAGAGAATTCATTATATGAAGTAGCGCTCACCGTTACCATCACAGTCAAAAGCGGCAATACAACAGCCTATCTTGTCGAAGTTAATCAGGCTGGTATTTTCGCTTTGAGCGGATTTTCTGAACAGGAAATGGGACCCATGGTTGGCAGCTTCTGCCCGAACATTCTTTTTCCTTACGCACGCGAAGCTGTTTCTGAGCTGGTTGCAAAAGGGGGATTTCCACAGCTACTCCTGGCTCCGGTAAATTTTGACGCTTTATATGCTCAGCACTTGCACCAAACACAACAAGCACAACAAGCCCCTGGTTCAGATACCATCAATTAATTCGATTGATGAACAGGAAAATAAGCATCCTGGGCGCCGGCTCCTGGGGAACCGCTCTCGCTATTCTGGCAGCCAGAAATGGTTGCCGGACGTTATTATGGGGACATAACTCAGATCACACTGCCGCACTTGCACAAGATCGTCAAAACAAACGCTATTTACCTGGAATACCCTTTCCTGGAAACCTTGCTGTCACTTCTAACTTAGCTGAAGCCGCTGCATTTAGCGACCTGATACTGGTTTGCGTACCCAGTCATGCATTTAAAAACACCTTGATTCAACTTAAACCCCACACTTCAGATGAAATAAAAATAGCCTGGGCAAGCAAGGGATTTAATCCTGAAGATGGTTCATTACTCCATAAGGTAGTCGCCGAACTATTTTCCCCACAAACCCCCGCTGCCATTCTTTCAGGGCCCACTTTTGCCCGTGAAGTGGCCATAAATTTGCCAACTGCTATCACCATTGCCTCATCTCCAGCGGATTTTTCCAAGCAATTAGCCGGTATCCTGCATGGCGGATGTTTCCGGACGTATACCAGTTCGGATATGATAGGCGTAGAAGTCGGAGGTGCGGTAAAAAACGTACTCGCTATTGCTGCGGGTATTGCTGATGGACTTGGCTTTGGGGCCAACACGCGGGCCGCATTAATTACTCGGGGACTTCATGAAATTATCCGGCTGGGCGTTAAACTGGGCGGTAAACAAGAAACCTTTATGGGTTTGGCAGGCCTCGGTGATCTTATTTTAACCTGCACCGACAATCAATCCAGAAACCGGCGCCTTGGTTTAGCCTTGGGACAAGGTAAAGACAGAGCCGCAGCTAGGCAGGAAATTGATCAGGAAATCGAAGGCATCTCGGCTGCAAAAGAAACCTTTTTACTGGCTAATAAACATGCCATAGAAATGCCTATCACTGAACAGACCTACAAAGTGTTATATGAAGGCTTAGCGCCACTGATTGCAGTACAAAACTTATTGGCCCGTGAACAAAAAGCTGAATCTTAAGTGCTATTGCCTTTTGATGAATATAAGTATGGGGTTTGAAACTACCTCATTCTTCAACATATGACCTGTTAATGCTCACAGAACTACCTGTTACCACTATTGCTCATGCCATTCAGCTTGCTGTAGCGCCAGTATTTTTGCTGACCGGTGTTGCCGGTATCTTGTCGGTACTAACCAACCGCTTAGCCCGTATTATCGATAGATCGCGATTTTTGCATGGCAGATCGTTGCCGGCTGATGAAACAAATGAAACGATTCAGACTGAGCTAAAATCCTTGAAGCGACGCGCTCGCCTGATTCATTGGGCGATTGGTTTATGCACGACCTGTTTGCTACTGATTTGTTCCGTCGTTGCAGTATTGTTTCTGGGTTCATTCATCACCCTCAATATGGCAGTGGTTATCGCTTCGTTATTTGTTGCGGCCATGTTCTGCTTAATAATGGCGTTGATCTATTTCATTTGTGAGATTTTTCTGGCAACTGTGCATATCCGTGGCGGTCCGTAAATATACCTGTCACGTAAACAAGAAAAATGCGGACATGTCTTGCGCCACCAAATGTTGTATTTTTATGCAACATTGGCGTATTGTTACACTTACTCACCTGCTTAAAAATAATTATCCTTAATTCAAAAGCATAAGATCAGCCGATGGGACTCAACATAATCAGTTTTGTTAAAAACGATATTTGGCTGTTACACGAGCAAAGACTGCCACTGATTGAATCGGCACTAATCAAGTCGCTAAAAATAGTTC
>JBAQEN010000017.1:0-1692 GCA_049286765.1 Methylococcaceae bacterium | reverse complement strand
CATGGCGCCTATTTTGAAGAAGTCATTGCCCAGTGTGGACTGGAAACCAAGAATATCGTCATAGTATTGGCCGTAAATAGCCAATATGCTGGATATTATCAGGAACTGATTAATGGCTTGGATAATTACCGGCGTAGAGATTATCAAATCTCACTTAAGTTCGATTACATTGCCCAGGAAAGTCAAGCCTTTGATTTAATCACCAGGATATCCCCGAATTACGTTAGCTTATCAGCGCGGAATCTGGAGGATCAAGTCCATGACGATACCTTGCTAACAAAATTACATCAGCTGAAAACACGGGTGGCTGCAATAGGCGGACAAAGCATTCTGCAACAAATCGATGATAAAAAATCCGATTTATTAGCGCGTAATACCGGTTTTGATCTGGTGGAGGGCAGCTACTATAGGGCGATTGCATTTGACTATTTAAGTAATAGAGAGGATTCAATTCATTATGATTTAACTGCCAAATATTATTAATTTTTCTGCAATCAGCGCCATTAAAAAAAGCGAACATACCCTAGATAGCATCAATTTCACGAAATCGCATACATCGTTTTTGAAATAGGCACTCAATTTACCTGCTACTTATTTGATATGGAATGAAAACATGAAGCCGCAAAAAGTGTTAAACAATTTAGATCAAAGCAGTGAAGATATTACAGAGGTAAGATCCGCCGTCAATGGCCAGGGTTGTCAATTAAACTCCAGTGAATTACTGAATGTATTCAAGACAAATCTTGAGTTGCATAGAGACAACTATCTTCAGCTAACTAAAGCAGAATTTTATTTAGAAGTTCCGGAAGCACTCGAACAAACGAAAGATCGCTTAAACTCGGTTGATTCTTTACAAGTGGACTGGCTTAGCCGTGATCCATTGTTGAATTATTATGAAGCTTATCTATAGATGATATGAGGTGAAACTACAATTTTTTTGGGAGGAGGCAGTATATTAGGTATGCTTTTTCTGCCAGAAATTTCTAATCCTGAGTTTGGTAAATGTTTCCACATCGTTCCATCGCCGGACATCGTAATGCTCGGCAAGGATAAAGTTATTGCCCAACCAGGCTAAATGAAATTAACCGTTTAAATTTACAGTCATTTACGCCGATCTCAAGACGGAGTTAAGGCAGCAATTAAATATTGACTGTGTGAGAAAAATTCATGTGTGAGTTATTAGGTATGAGCGCTAATGTCCCAACTGACATTTGCTTCAGCTTTACCGGATTAATGCAGCGCGGTGGACGAACTGGTTCGCACCGTGATGGCTGGGGAATTACTTTTTATGACCACAAGGGCTGTCGTACCTTTAAAGAACCAGCACCCTGTTTTGATTCGCCGATTGCCAGATTAGTACAAGAATATCCAATTAAAAGCCGCGCAGTTATCGGCCATATACGGCAAGCCAATTGTGGACGAGTGGCTTTAGAAAATACCCATCCATTTACCCGTGAACAATGGGGAAGTTATTGGACGTTCGCCCATAATGGCCAGCTAAACGATTACGAGGTCCTGTTGTAAAAGGGAAAGCATCAACCAGTCGGCGATACTGACAGTGAAGCATCCTTTTGCTGGCTGCTCAATGAACTGGATCGGAAATATCCGCAAAAACCCGCTAACATGGAACCGGTTTTTCGTTATCTGGGCGAGTTATGTTTGAAATTGCAAACGTTTGGTATCGTCAACTTT
>JBAQEN010000016.1:0-2279 GCA_049286765.1 Methylococcaceae bacterium | reverse complement strand
GCGACACAGGCGCCAATATTGGTTGCCTTTGAGTCATTAACCCAGGTGACACCCCGTATTTCAGCGACACGCTGCATCCGGTGATCCAGCCCTTTAAATGTTCGCAGGGCATTACACATAGCTTGTTTATTCAATCCTATTGCTACGCCTAAGGCCAATGCAGCCAAGGCGTTGGCCGCATTATGCCTACCCTCAAGAGGCAATTCAGCCAACGGCATCAGCCGCTGTTCGTTGTGCATCAAATATTCAGCATCACCCTGGCATGCGATATAGAAATCTGCGGCTTTTTTAATCGAAAAGGTCAATATGCGCCTGCCAACTTCCCGCATCGCATCGACAACAGGGTCATCGGCATTGATCACCATGACGCCATTCCCGTTATAAACCTGTTGCTTTTCCCGTGCGTATTCGGCTATATCTGCATGCCTGTCCAAATGATCAGCGCTTACGTTAAGCACTGTTGCAGCGGTTGCATTCAAAACTGTGGTTCTTTCCAATTGAAAACTTGAAAGCTCCAATACATACATTTCAGCTATCGGCGTCAACAAGTCCAATGCCGGCGTCCCAAGGTTACCGCCAACAACCACTTTTTTACCCGCGGTTTTCGCCATCTCACCCAGCATCGTTGTCACAGTGCTTTTACCATTAGATCCGGTTATGGCAACAATCGGCACATCAACAGAACAGGCAAACAAATCAATATCACTGACTACCTTAGCGCCATTGGCAATAGCTTTGATAATTGATTTTTCATTAAGCGACACACCAGGACTTACCACCAGATGTGTTGCAACCTTAAAGGCAGCTTCATCAAAACCGCCTGTAAAAAAAGGGGTATCAGGCATTTGTTGCAAGAACACTTCAATCATCGGCGGCTTATCGCGACTATCGGTGATAGCAAAATTAATCCCGAGTTTTTGCAAATAACGCGCAACCGAAATCCCTGTATTACCAAGACCCACGACAAGAACCTTTGAAGTCTCCAGATCCAGTGCAAAGTTCTTCTTTAACAAGTCTGTAATCGCTGCATTTTCCATTTATAATCTCACAACAATATACCTAACTGGATTAACCAAAATCCCGCATTAACTTTCATCTCAATTTTAATGTCGCCAATCCGATCAACACTAAAATAACGGTTATAATCCAAAATCGCACGATCACTCGTGGTTCCGGCCAGCCTTTTAATTCAAAATGATGATGTATCGGCGCCATACGAAAAACCCGTTTTCCAGTCATTTTGAAAGAGGCAACCTGGATTATCACAGAGACCGTTTCCATTACAAAAACACCGCCCATAATAATCAATACAATTTCTTGTCTGACCAACACCGCTAACACACCTAGTGCTGCTCCTAACGCCAGCGCTCCGACATCACCCATAAAAACCATCGCGGGATACGCGTTGAACCACAAAAATCCCAAGCCAGCACCCACTAAAGCGGCGCAAAATACAATAAGTTCTCCGGCATTGGGCAGGTATGGAATGGCTAGATAGTTTGAAAAAGCTACATGTCCCGATAAATAGGCAAAAATCCCCAAGCCCCCTGCAACCATCACTGTAGGCATGATAGCCAGCCCATCCAGACCGTCAGTCAAATTGACTGCATTGCTGGTGCCAACGATAACAAAATAGGTTAAAACGATATACAACCAGCCCATATCCAGCATGAAGTCCTTAAAAAAAGGAACGATGAGTTGGGTTTCTGCCGGTAAAATTGCTGTTTTGTACAAAAAAACAGCGGCCGTTAAACCTATTGCAGACTGCCAGAAATATTTCGCCTTGACTGACAAACCATCGCTGTTGTTTTTAATGACTTTTCTGTAATCGTCAACAAAACCAATAATGCCGTAACCTATGGTTACCAGCAAAATTACCCATATATAGCGGTTCGCCAAATCTGCCCACAGCAATGTACTGATAGCAATTGCAACCAGTATTAAAGCTCCACCCATCGTAGGCGTCCCGGCTTTTTCGTAATGGGATTGAGGACCTAATTCGCGAATACTTTGCCCGATTTTTTTTCGGCTTAATTTCCTGATCATTAACGGCCCAATAATGAAAGCAATCATCAAGGAAGTTAATGCACCAAGAATGGCGCGAAAGGTCAGGTAATGAAATACCCTGAAACCGCCATCAAAGGTCATTAGATAATCTGCAAAGTAAAGTAACATTGTTCAATTCCTGAAATTATCAACCAAAGCTGCCGCTACGTTTTCCATGTGCTGGGCTCGTGAGCCTTTAATCAAAATCGTTTCATCGCCTTTCAGTTCTTGTT
>JBAQEN010000015.1:0-1967 GCA_049286765.1 Methylococcaceae bacterium | reverse complement strand
CCCAAAGCGCCCATAAGGCCGGCCACAATAAAATCAAAATACCGATAGGCCGGTCAAATCGGGCTAATATCCAGTATTGCTTAATTCGCTCCATTACCTGCGTCATACTCATTGCTGATACTCATCCTATAGCTTTTTTCAAGGCATAAGTTTTATTAAAAATGGTATTATAACTTCATTTTAATCAGCATTTGTGTCCTGTGGGCAGGTGAACCATGAACGTAAAAATTTATCATAATCCGCGTTGCGGAAAATCCCGGCAAACATTGCAATTAATCAAAGAGCAAGGAATTGAACCCGAGATTATCGAGTATCTTAAAACGCCTCCCAGCGCCGGGGAACTCGATAATATTTTGCAAAAACTGGGTATGGAACCGCGTGATTTGATGCGCAAGAAAGAAGCCGAATACAAGGCAAACGGTCTGGATGATGAAGCCCTGGATCGGCAGGCATTGATTAATGGCATGATCAGCTTTCCGATATTAATTGAACGTCCGATAGTGATCGCCAATGGCAAAGCGGCTATAGGCCGGCCACCCGAACAGGTACTCAGCATTTTATAATGCCCTATTATTTAACTCGACACTGATCAAATGACAAAAATCCTGATTCTTTATTTTTCCCGCAATGGCGCCACAGCTGAAATGGCCAATCATATCGCGCGTGGCGTTGAATCAGTTGCCGGCGCCGAAGCCGTCCTGCGAACTGTTCCGGATGTTTCAACGGTCTGCGAAAAAACTGCTGAGAGTATTCCGGCCCACGGTGCAATTTACGCGACGCTGGACGACTTAAAAACATGTGATGGCCTGGCGCTGGGCAGTCCTACCCGTTTCGGCAATATGGCGTCGCCGCTGAAATATTTTATTGATAGCACGACTGAAATCTGGTTTTCCGGCGCCTTAGCCGGCAAGCCGGCAGGCGTGTTTACCTCAACCGGCAGTATGCATGGCGGGCAGGAAAGCACTTTATTAACGATGATGCTGCCGCTGCTGCACCACGGCATGCTGCTACTAGGTCTGCCCTACACTGAAACTGCCTTGCGTGAAACAATTTCCGGCGGCACTCCCTATGGACCCAGTCACTTGTCATTGGAACACACAGCATTAACCGATGATGAAAAAACTTTGTGCCGGGCGCTCGGAACGCGTCTGGCTAAAACAGCACAGCTTTTGAAACAGGTTTGAAGCAACACCATGAATATAAAACCGATCTATTATCACACTGTTGCTTTGGCTGGTTTTTTGGGTCTGTTTGCATTATTGATGCTATGGAATACCGTTTTGGCGCCTTCTTCCCGTTTTCCGGTAGCGTTATTGCTGGTAATCACCGTTACGCCGTTGTTACTGCACATGCGCGGTTTATTTGATCGCAAACCTAAAAGCTGCGCCTGGATGGCTTATATCAGTCTGATTTATTTTATACACGGATCGACTGAAGCCTATGTTAACGTCAACGAACGCTTTTACGCATCCCTGGAAGTCCTGCTCAGTTTGATGCTGTTTTTCGGCGCAACACTCTATGTTCGCTTTGCAGGAAAACAGGGATGACCGTAGCCGAGCAACTTCCATTACACTTTGAATTCAGGGCGAATCAAACCTTTGCTGATTTTTTTCCGGGCGCTAATCAGGAACTCATTGAGCATTTGCAAAAAAGCATCGCCGGTAACGGTGAACAGCAGCTATTCATCTGGGGCGCGCCGGGGTTAGGCAAAAGTCATTTACTGCAAGCCTGCTGTCATCAGGCGCAAAATCTTAAACGCAGTTCATTCTATTTTGCGTTATCACCTGTTGAACTGCCCGATCCGGCCCTGTTAATCGGACTGGACAAATTTGACATCGTTTGCTTTGACGATATTGAACACCTGGCAGGCAACCCTGCCTGGGAGCAGGCTTTTTTTAATTTTTATAATCAGCATCGCGATCAGGGGCATACGCTTATTTTGTCGGCATCCTGTCCGCCCATTAAAC
>JBAQEN010000014.1:0-4256 GCA_049286765.1 Methylococcaceae bacterium | reverse complement strand
AGGCGGACGCGCTCAATGCAGTAACGTACACAGTGAAAAAAAATGGCGCTGACTTGAAATTACAACGATGGTGCGGCTATTTTTGCCCCCTATTTTTTCTTACTGGACTGTCTGGCGGAGCCCTTTTTCTTGGTGGGTTTGGTCTCAATCTTGACCTCGGTGGTGCCGTCCTTTTTCATATCAAGCTTATTAGCCGCTGCGCTGGATAAATCGATGGCGCGATTCCCGGCATAGGGTCCACGGTCATTGATCCTGACCTCAACCTTCTTGCCATTCTCGAGGTTGGTCACTTTGGCCTTGGTCCCCATCGGCAAACTCGGATGGGCGGCCGTCATGTCTTTTTGGTTAAAGCTTTCGCCATTGGCGGTCTCCTGGCCTTGAAATCCCGGACCATACCAGGACGCCTCGCCGACCTCCTTGTGAACAGGTTTGGTGGCGGCACTCCCTTGCTCTAGCTGCGTTTGTTTGCCTTGCCCGCCCGAGTGTTCCGGGCTACAACCGGACATAGCCAAGGCGCAGATCAAGGTTAATCGCGAGAAGTCCGAAAGCCATTTACGGAAAAACATGACGTCGCAGGACGCCATTCTGACTTTCCAGGGCAAGCACCGTGAGCCGGAAATCAACCGGAGTTTCTTATCGTTTTGCGAGGCGTAGAGGTATTGAATTGTTTGAAATGACA
Source organism: Methylococcaceae bacterium (assembly GCA_049286765.1). GTDB lineage: Bacteria > Pseudomonadota > Gammaproteobacteria > Methylococcales > Methylomonadaceae > JAGXGJ01. The sequence goes on along the minus strand of JBAQEN010000014.1, from coordinate 3,577 downwards.
TGTTCTCTCCTGGTGTTGGGGCTATTCAGGCATGGATAACCTGTGTGGCGCTTGTTACAGTTTGGGTATCGATGTCCGGTGGGCTAAAGCAATCATTTCACACTAACCCAGGAGGCGCTCATAGGTTTCTTTATCGGCCCGATAACATTCGCAAGAAGCGGCTTCCAGGCCGACGCGGTCGAGAATCGTGATGTCCCCGCGGCGGTAGCTGATGAGTTTTTTCTTCAATAGTGAATTCGCCGCTTTGGTGATGCCGACACGCCGTACACCCAGCATATAGGCCAGGAATACTTGGGTGACATGGAAATGGTCTGAGTGCGCCCGATCCTGAGTCATCAATAGCCAGCGGGCGAGACGCGCCTCCACCACATGGAAGCGGGTGCAGGTGCTCATTTGCGCGAGCTGGCTCATCGACACATAGAGGTAGCGCTTCAACTCCAGCTGCAGCGCAGGACTCTGTTCGAGTCCATGGAGAAACGATGATGCCGTCATGCGCAATGCGGGGCCTGCGCCATGAACCAGGGCGTGAAATGGCGCGACATTAACTCCCAACATGAGAGTAATTCCGAGCATGCCTTCATTACCGATCAGCCCCACTTCCAAACTTGCGTTCTCATTGATCGGGTTCATCAAGGATATGGAGCTTCCGATAGGAAAGTAAACATACGGAATAGGTTCGCCGGGGCGGTAGAGCTCCTCGGCAAAAATGAGCTCGATTTGTTCGCAATGAGTGAGCAACTGTTCGCAATCCTCGCGGGGCAGGGCAGCCAGCAGACGATTGGTAGCGTAGACAGTTTGGGTGGAAGGCACAGGTGCTCTCCTTTGATCTTTAGGAAAACCCGACAATCGGCACAAGAATCGAGGACGATGATAATTTCGATGTCGGAGCTTGCTAGTGAGAATAACTCCACTAATCTGGAGGACAACAATATCTCAGATGCTTTTTGCCGTCTGTACGCTAGCGCACGTATAGCAGTTCTAACGGGTTTCAGGGTCGTGGTTCATCCCGCCTCTTCCACAGCCTGAGCATCCATGTATTATAATCGCAGTCATTCCGGCATGGATTCACGCGGGGCAAGGATAGCCTGACGTGAATTCCCTCTGAAATGACGAATTGTGCAGTTGCCTGTATTTCCAGAAGGAGAGCATACAGGGAGACTCTATGCATCGTGACTGTGACGAAAAAGTAGCTATCGAATGCGCGATGTTAATGGGGTATTACATGACGGAAATGGAGACGGCTAATAATGGATTTATCGGATAATTTCTGATTTTTCGTAAAGGCAAGCCAATTCGTTTTCCCGGTTTGGCTAAAGCCTGCCTACCGCCACGTCAGTTTCTCAGGTGTACGGCTAACCAGACGGTGTTGATACCGGGCGGCGTCCATTCAACCCGGTGCCGGGTATGTGCAGGGATTAATAAATAATCACCGGCAGTCAAATTTACAGTTTGCTGATCCCGCTCATAGACTAACGTTGCCTGCCCTTGCAGCACTATAACCCATTCATCCCATGCCTGATCGTACCATTGTCCAGCCGGTGTGATATGGCCTTTAGAGACGATGCGCTCAATATAAACATTATCCCCTTTAAAAATACAGGCAAACAATTCCTCCGGTATTTGCTCAGGGATAGCAGCAAAAATGTTGGTAGACACTGGTTTCATCAGGCCAACAGCTCTTATGTATTTCGATTACCAATTTCCGGTGTATTTTACTGTACCTGAGTGAGTGGGGGAGTTCTCCATACGATTAGCTCCCCATCACACGGCTACCTATTGCAAATCCCTCAAAATTTCCGCCCCTACGCTAATATCCGTTGTCTCGCAAGTGTGTGTTTCGCCAATGCTCCCGATAAAAGATGCATCTATCTGATTGCCACAATCCCGGAAAGGGATGTTAATCCTGACCGATTTCTGTTGAGGCAGAAACCCGTTTAACCTCACCAGGTCTTGGGAAATAGCTGATACGATGCCATCCCCTTCTTCGGTACGAGTAGAGCTAACCCAAGTCGATTGACCCGTTCCAATGATCGAAACATAGGATATATTGGCTGGAAGTGGATGACTAATAAAATCATTAAGAATGTTCAGAGCCGGACTATTTGGCCTTAAATCTTCAACTGCTGCACTGGTTGGGTCGATGTCCAAAGGTAGAAGATCGCAAATACCGACATTACCGATATCGTCTTGACATGCCTCGGCCCAGAAACTCCCTTGGTGCGGCGCCCCAACGGTAATGAGTTTAGCAACATCATCCCGGTACGGAAATGGTGTTACTGAATCGAGTAATCTTGCCAAGCCTTGCAAATATTCCCTTGCAGCGAGACTACCCATGCTGTGGCTAACCAAAAGAACCTTTGTTTTTCCAGGGTTTGCATCCAGGACTGCTTTTATGATTGCCGCCAGTCCACCGCCCTGGATATCTAAAGGAAAAAACTGACTATCAGGGAAATTTAACGTATAGAAGTCACCAGAGTTGGCAGTACACGAAGCAGTCTGGCTTAAGTCTAAAGGGCAGCTGATATTAACCGTTTTATTGATCTGATCGTAAGTTGGTATTCCGCCGAATGTCCAGCCCGCATTATTTATCAGGTAGTCTCTATATGATAGCCATGTGTCTGCAGTAGACCCTATACCATGAATAAAGATAACGGGGACCGTCCTCGCTCCACATCCTGATTCTGCCAGCCAGACCGATAACTCACCCACATCTACCGGCGAAACATCGTACGGTCCCAGGTAATACACATGGTTGTCGGCGGAGGAAACGCCTACATAAGAATTGGTGACAGGGTAATAACGATAGGTGTAGGGCGAAGAAAATTGCACCCCTGACACCGCCGGTGAAAACAGATCGGAATGGAATGTTTGCGCCCAGTTAAACAAGCAATCTATATTGGCCTGTGGCGTAGTATCAGCCGCTTTTACCGGGGAGTTAATAGCCGCCGCTAGGTTGAAAAACACCATAAGAATTATCAATCCTAATGTTTTCGTCAGCAAGGAATTGTTTTGGCGCCGTTGGCTGTTCATGGCGTCATTCAGCGTCCAATTTTTGCCGCTAAAGAGCGTCAAAATTGACCCTGTAAAATTATTAGCGCATTGTTTTTTAATCATAATATTCTTGAAACCTGGTAGAGTGGATGTTAAATAGGAAATTATTAGATTCTGTTTTCATCATAATAAAAATTGCTGTGTTTGCATGCCTGGTTCAGTATCGGCAAAGCGGGTGATTCATGAGATTCTCCAGAGGCCAGGAAACAAAGGCCGACAAAGATGGATAAAGGTATTCCGGCCAATAACTTAAGTTCGGGTTACGTCAAAATTTAAAAACATTTTAACCGCAAAACCAGCCGCTGTCGGTACGGTAGCGTACATAAAAGAGTTGAAGTCCAACGTTAGATAACGTAATGCAAACGGCCGAAATAATACAATTTTGTATAAATAAGGGTAACCGGTTCATTCACTTACGGACGATTCATCTTGGGTAGCATCGAGCCGGTCACATCCTTGCCAATTCCACGGTAGCCGGTAAAGCGGCCGGAGGGATCGAACATCGGTTCCCCGCTCACCATTAAAT
>JBAQEN010000013.1:0-2323 GCA_049286765.1 Methylococcaceae bacterium | reverse complement strand
GTGACTTTAGCGAAGGTTACGCGTTGGATGATCGTGATCATAATAGTTTTTAAGCATTCCATTACAGGGAAGGTGGGGCAACAGAATCTATACGCTGGACTTTTAAGAAATCTCCTGACTCTATCCGTTCCAGGCCTTCAGTGGGATGATTGTAGATGTAGATCCAGGCAGTAATGCTGTTACCGTTCCTGAGAAATACATTTTGTTGCTGACGACTGTATTCGTTTGGTTCAGGAAACTCCAGGCCGAATTCTTCGTATTGGTCGAGGAGCGGAAGCACAATATCTGTATGCTGAAGACAATAAACTTCACCATATACGATATCCCTGAAATTATCAGAGGGAACCATGCCAAGGTAGTAGCCGACCCTAAAGAGTTTGCCGATACAGGTGGCATTATCTACAAATTCAGCATACTTCGCCAAAAGCTGATACATCCCGCTTTTCGTAGTACGTCTCAGGGTTCCGTAAACAAAAATATACTCGGAATTCATGGTTTGCTTTTCAATTATTGAGCTTTATGTAAAGTAACTGCTTTAAATAGTACAAGACTGTTGTCGGGTCGTTTGTATTTAGCCTATCCTACACTATTTTGTTATATTTTAAGGCTCGATCAAGTGCAAAGAAACACGACGGCAGATCATCATTTAGTTAGTTACACTGACAGATTAATGAAGTTTTTGTTGATTATAATGCTATGTTTGCCATCGTGGACAGGTGCAGAAGTTTACCAATGGCGGGATACCAACGGCAGCGAGCATTTTTCTGATCGGCCTCACCATCAAGCAAAAAGACTCGATATAAAGCCGGGCTATGGGTTTTATACCGTTAAAGCAGTTTATGATGGTGATACCGTGAAGTTGGAGGATGGCCGTAAAGTCAGGTTGCTGGGCATCAATACCCCGGAGGTTCAACGCAGGGATAAAACGGCGGATGCGGGCGGGGAAGAGGCCAGGCTCTGGTTGATGAATAAGCTCCAGCATGCCAGAGTTCGTATGGAGATTGATGTCGAGAAATCCGATAAATACGGAAGAACGTTAGCCCATTTGTTTACCGTACAAAAAGAGCATATTAATCTGTCTTTGGTTAAAACAGGCTTGGCTAGCGTCAACATTTACCCGCCTAATCTACTTTATGCCAAGGAGTTGCTTGCAGCTGAAAAACAGGCAGAGAATGCCAAGCTCGGTATTTGGCGACGTCCCGAATATGCAGCGATCCCGATCAGTAGCCTTCATAAAGCAGGACACCCTGGATGGATGCGTCTGGTGGGTAAGGTTGTTAACATTCGATATAGCAGAAAGTATATCTATCTGGAATTTACCGGCCAAGTCGATGCGCGTATTGAACGCAAATGGCTGTCTTTATTTCCTGACGTTAATGACTATTTGTATAAAACAGTAGAGATACGTGGATGGCTGAACAAAAGCAAGCAGCATTTTTCATTATTAATTCGTCATCCGAGTGCAATCAGGCAACGAGGGAACATGTAATGCCCAAGCTCGAGTTTACTGACAGGTGTCAATTAACCTAAGCGTAATTATCGGTCTTTTTTATACCGTACGGTTGAGTTAAACCAGATAGGGAGCAGCATTATTTCTCTTTAAGATTTTTGAGGATTTCTTCCAAAGGAACAAGGTTCATCGTCATTCTGAATAAGACGTCATTATTCTGTAACAGGCCGTAACAATGATAAGTTCTAAGCATAATATTGGTCTGGTTCAATGTGTTATCACTGGATTCCGGAAGTTGCTTGACCAGGATATGCAGCGTATCATTATTTTTAAGCTGGCTTACATATTGCCGGTCTACTGAAATTTCATGGGAGGTATAAACCATAGGGTTGAGTTTAAAGTCATGATTTTCTAATTGCGCTTTTTCCAGCAAGGCTCCTGATGTAAGACTGCAAGGAAATATTTCCGGATAGTTCGCAATATGAGATAACTCATCAAAATAATCGGATTGCTCGGCCAAAGAGCCGGATAGAAAATTTTTAACAGTACCGTTATTCATAAATTTCCTTTTGAGAAAATAATCTGTATCGGGGATAGTTGTACAATCTGGGATTTCGTTTAGGTCAGGTAGATTGTTAAATTTTGTTTTGGGCAAAAATAGCGGGGTTTGTGTTTCTTTTTTATACCCCAGCAACACGGTTTTGCCATCAGACTTCATGGTAATGCGGTTGCCCAGGGTCAGATTGGGAATGGTTTTGATCAGTGTCTTTTTAATGTCCAGATAAACAGGTATCCGGGGGCGAACAGCGTTAACAAAAGTAATCTGGTAATTACTGAAACGCAGATTGTTTTCGGCAATGATACGGTTTTCAT
>JBAQEN010000012.1:0-3225 GCA_049286765.1 Methylococcaceae bacterium | reverse complement strand
GACAAGAATTGCACTTCACAGCCAGTTAATCCAAACAATGCTTGGACATCAGCCTTAATATCAAAAAAATCAACTTTACGGGTTTTCTCCCCCCATTGCTCATTATAGGAACTACCTAAAACCAGGCCAGCCAACATTTTTTGCTGCTGGATCTGACCGTCTTTTTTGATAAACCGCAGGCCGGTTTCAAATAATCGAACTCTGTTTTGTTGGCGGTTGGTGTTGTAAAGGGCGACTTTCAATAATCCACACCATAGAGTGGTCCGCATAACCGATAATTCCGAAGAAATCGGGTTTTTTAAACGGATAACTTCACTATCAGGAGCAATAGTATTCTGAATGTCTTCGTCGACAAAGCTATAAGTAATCGCTTCCTGATAACCTCTATCAACCAGCAAATCTTTAACGCGGTCTATGTCCACCACAGCTTCAGTTACCGAAATTAATTGCGAACGCATTAACAAACTGCTGTTAGGCAAATTGTTATAACCGTAAACACGTGCTATTTCTTCAATCAAGTCCGCTTCAATTGCAATATCAAAACGAAAGCCGGGCGGCGTAATAGACCAACCATCGGCTTGTGTTTGTACAGCCATGCCCAGGCGTTGAAAAATATCCGTGACTAGTTCATCAGCCAGAATGATGCCGAGCATTTTTTCTATGCGGTGCCGTCTTAAAAAGACGGTCTGACGTTGCGGCAGAGTTGACTCAGTGGTTACCTCGGTAATTACCCCTGCGCTACCTCCGGCAATGTCAAGAATCAATTGTGTCGCACGTTCAATAGCTCTTGTTTGCAGCGTAGAATCAACACCGCGTTCAAAACGATGCGATGAATCGGTATGCAAACCAAAGCGCCGTGCCTCACCTGCTATACTTTGTGGCGCAAAAAACGCACACTCCAAAAATACTGCTTGTGTTTCATCATTGACCGCAGAATTATTGCCGCCCATGATGCCTGCAAGTGCCAGAGCTTGCTTATCATCTGCGATAACCAGGGCGTGATTATCAAGTTTAATGGTCTGTCCATTTAATAAAGTTAAATTCTCATCAGTTTCAGCCCAACGTACTGAAATGCCACCTGTTAATTTTTCAGCATCAAATACATGCAAGGGTTGCCCTAATTCTATCAAAACATAATTGGTAACATCGACCAGAGGGCCCAGGCTTCTCAAGCCTGAACGACGCAGGCGTTCCTGCATCCATAAGGGTGTTTGTGCTTTGGCATTTACGCCTTTAATCAAGCGACCCAGATAACGTGGACAAGCGTCTGTTGCTTCAACAGCGACTGTCAATGTGTCTTGATGACTAACTTCGACATTTTCGACTCGGGTAGTTGACCAGTTCATCTGATTCAACACAGCGACTTCACGCGCCAATCCTTCAACACTTAAACAATCGGCTCTGTTAGGCGTTAAATCAACCTCAATAATCGTATCATCGAGTGATAAATATTCACGAATATCAACGCCAACAGGCGCATCGGTTGCCAATTCCATTAAGCCATTGGCTTCCGCCGCCAGACCCAGTTCCTTTTCTGAACACAACATGCCAAAGGATTCTTCGCCACGCAATTTGGATTTTTTTATTTTAAAATCGCCCGGCAATACGGCGCCGATTAATGCCGCAGGAATCTTTAAACCAACCCGTACATTACTCGCGCCGCATACAATTTGCAAGGGCTCTGTTTCGCCTACAGCGACTTTACATACACGCAGACGATCTGCATCGGGATGTTGCTGCATGGACAATACTTCGCCAACAACAACACCGCTAAATTTTGCAGCAGCGGGTTCTACAGAATCGACTTCCAGACCTGCCATCGTCAATTGCTCGACCAGTTCTTCTGTACTAATAGCCGGATTGACATACGATCTTAACCAGGCTTCACTAATTTGCATGATTCAAGTTTTCCTGTGTAACGGCAAGTTAATTAAATTGCTCTAAAAATTTGAGATCATTTTCAAAAAATAATCTTAAATCATTAATACCATATCGCAGCATCGCCAGGCGCTCTACACCCATGCCAAAAGCAAAACCATTGTATTGTTCACTATCGATATTAACAGCTTTAAATACTTCAGGATGAATCATGCCGCAGCCCATAACTTCCAGCCAGCCGGTATGGCTGCATACGCGGCAGCCTTCGCCGTCACACATTACGCATTCAATATCAACTTCCGCGGAAGGCTCGGTAAAGGGAAAATAAGAGGGTCTAAAACGCACTTGAATATCTTTTTCAAAAAATGCTCTCAGGAATTCGAAAACCACGCCTTTTAAGTCAGCAAAACTGACATCTGCATCGACCAGAAATCCTTCAACCTGATGAAACATAGGGGTATGAGTAATATCTGAATCGCAGCGATACACACGGCCCGGCGCAATGACTTTTAATGGCGGCTTTTCAGACTCCATCGTTCTAATTTGCACGGGTGAGGTATGCGTTCTTAATACTGTATGCGCATCAAAATAAAACGTATCGTGCATCGCTCTTGCTGGATGGTGGGCAGGGATATTAAGCGCTTCAAAGTTATGATAATCATCTTCGATTTCAGGCCCTTCAACGACCTTAAAGCCAACACTGGCAAATATCCTGGAAATTCGTCTAAGAGTCGTGGTAACTGGGTGTAATCCTGCCACCGATTGACCGCGTCCGGGCAAGGTAACATCAATGCGCTCGCTGGTTAGTCTTGCAGCTAAGGTGACATTTTCCAAGTGCTCTTTGCAGGCTTCCAATTGTTCCTGAAATTGGTCTTTAGCCTGGTTGATCAGTTGGCCAACAGATCGCCGTTGCTCGGGCTCAAGACTGCCAAGTTCTTTCATTTGCAGGGTAAATAATCCTTTTTTACCGAGATATTGGACTCGAACTTTGTCGAGTTGATTAAGATCATTTACTGCTGCAAGCTCTTGTAATGCCTGCGCGAGAATCTCTTCAAGGGTAGCCGACACTGCTCTGCTCGCTTAAGTTAGAGGTAGGAGAATAATTAACAATGGTTTCAGGATCATGATCCTGAAGCTCCCGTCTCTTGAAAAGAGACGGGGACTATCAAAAGAGTCTCAGTAAAGAGAAACCGCGTCCTTCTTATGGTTGACTTTGATTGGCCTTAGCGATTTCCGCTATTTTGCCAAATGATTCAATATCACGGACAGCAATGTCAGCTAAAACCTTACGGTCTATTGCTACATTGGCTTTTGTTAAGCCATTGATCAAGCGGCTATAGGATATTC
>JBAQEN010000011.1:0-3235 GCA_049286765.1 Methylococcaceae bacterium | reverse complement strand
AGGAAACAGCGTACTTAGCTGTTGCCAATTGGCTTTATCTTCGTAACCGCTATGATTCCAGGCCGACCATTGCGGAGCAAGGCGGGTCGTATGATAAAACCAGACGCTTATCCCCAGAATCAAGGTTAAAACAATGCTATTACCTGCCAATAAAGCGTAGCGATTGGAAATATACGCTAGTAGTATTTTTAGCGACTCACCCAATAGCCAAGCAGAAACCAGCGCGGCAAACAACCAGATATAGGGGAAAAAACGAATGTCCGCGAGGCCGATTCGATTGGCGCTAAACCAAAATGTGGCGGCTAGCATCATGGCGGCCAGCATGAAAGCCGCGGCTTGTTGAGAAGAGGCTCGCCAATGCTTACGAATGGACGGAAAACAATAAAGCATGGCGCCGCCTAAGCCTGCCAGAAAAACCGGCCATAACGTTTCCGGCAGATAATCGCGCCAGTCGTTTGATAGATAGGCGCCGTCGTTTGGTATAGTCAACGCGTGCATCTCGAGCATCGGCCATAACCAGCCGGCTAAAAGACAAAACGCCAGGGTATGGGCTAATAGCAAAAATCGTAGCGAATCTTTAAAATTGCCGCAAAACAACAGAAAAAAACTGCTAAAGCCGGTGATCAACAACGCATAGCCGTGTGAAAACCCGGCCGCCGCTTCCAGTATACCCCCTAAAACCCAGTAATAACGGCCTTGTAAGACTTTAATCCAAACTGCCAGCGTTAGTAACGAAAACAACATGCCATAACTGTAAGCAAACTCGCCTGCAAGAATCGACAACAGATTACCGCCCCAGATCGAGTTTTGTTCATGCAGCAAAAATGCGAGTGTTGCGGTTCCAGCAAACAAGCCGGCTATGCGGCCGAAACCAAAACAAAAAATGCTTAGCCCATAAACGCTGGCGGGCATCGCTATAGCGGCTGCAAATACCGCCCATTTAAACGCCAATGCAAACGGTAGCCATTGATTCAACAAAAAAATAACAATGAAAGGCAGCGGAAAATAGTAAGACAAAAATGACAAACCGCCGAATACTTCCGGCAACCACTGGGTTAGTCCATGCCGGGGAAAATACTGGCAAAACTGGTAGGCGTAAAACACATGCGACGCGGTATCGCCGCCGGTAGGTAAATGATTAAGATTAAGCCAGTAGGGATTTATAACGCCGATAGGGGTATACAACAGGAACAAGATAATAAATAAGTCCAGCCAATAACGATATGAACGCATGAAAATCCTTGATAAGGGCCTAAAATAGCAAATAAATCATACAAGCATAGCGCAAATTTGGTGACCGTATGGATCCATCAATGTCATGACGAATTGCCTCAAATTAAAAGTAACCTAAGAGCTCCATAAAATAGGGTCGATGCCTCACATTATTGGTAACCGAAAGAAACCGGATTATCACAATGGGAAAGCACGAACGTAAGACCTATCTACAAGCCATCAGGGCACGCTATCAACAAAGCAATAAATCATCGAAGCAAACGATTCTGAATGAGTTCTGCGCAGTCTGTGGCTACGCTCGCAAGTACGCCATTCGCCTACTGAATCGCCAGCCAGATGAAAAACCATCGTCACGCAAACGACCCGGTGCTAAAACCAAATATCAGGCTGACGTACTGATGGAACCGTTACGCCGAATTTGGTTTGCCAGTGACCAGCTTTGTGGAAAACGGCTTAAAGCCGCCATACCTTTATGGTTACCTCATTACGAAAACCAATTCGGTGCTCTGCCAGAAAACGTTCGTGCCGATTTGTTAAAGGTTTCGGCGGCAACGCTGGATCGCTTGCTAAAGTCCTTACGTGTCAGACATCCAAAAGGCTTATCAGGCACCAAGCCTGGTTCATTACTGAAAACTCAGATCCCCATTCGTACTCATCACTGGGACGAAACCCAACCCGGATTTATGGAAGCGGATACCGTTGCTCACTGCGGTAACTCTTTGACCGGTGACTTTGTTTGGAGCTTGACCATGACCGATATTGTTACGGGCTGGACTGAGTGCCGAGCCACTTGGAATAAAGGTTCTCACGGCGTACTCGAACAAATTCAAACCATTGAATCACTCTTACCATTCCCCTTGCGAGGATTTGATTGTGATAACGGTTCAGAATTTCTTAATCACCATTTAGTCCGCTATTTTACTGATCATCCCAATCAACCAGCCTTCACTCGCTCCAGACCTTACAAGAAAAATGATAATGCCCATGTCGAACAAAAAAACTGGACACATGCCAGACAATTGTTTGGCTATGATCGACTGGCTAACCCTAAGCTAATTGCGCTGATGAATGAGGTCTACAGCACTTTATGGTGTCCTTTACAAAACCACTTCTGCCCCAGCTTGAAGCTAAAAGAAAAATATCGAAATGGCGCAAAATACATTAAAAAATACCACTCACCGCAAACACCTTACCAACGCATTATTGAACACCCTAACATCCCTGAAACGACTAAAGCCGAGCTAAGGAAGCAACATGAGAAACTCAATCCATTTGCAATTAAAGCGGGTATTGAGCAACAATTGAAACTTATTTTTTCACTTGTCTCGGTTACACCTAATGTGAGGCATCGACTTTAACCCTTGGGTTACCTTTTTCTATGAGGCAATGCGCATGAGCAGAAAAGCGTTACCCGCCCAATTACGAAAAAACCAGGATGCAAAACACCCAAAAAGTTTAAAAATCATACAAAGCCCAAAGGCACAAAATTATGTTAGCATTCAAATAAAGAAGCCTTTTAGTTGGAATTCTGATAAAAGTTATAATCTTAATAAAAGAGTGAGGCATCTCTTTTGAGTATGTAGTTTACAAGATAATGGGTTGTTGGATGATATTGCTTCCCCGAATGATGAAACGTATGCTCATCAGCCTGCCTTTGCAGTTGCTATCGATGATTATGTCTGTTTGGTTACCTATATTGAAACAGAAGACGAGATTTTTCTGACAACTACAACATCAAATGTATCGATTCATCAAGTTAGTTGGTAGAAAAGTATTGCCACCCTGCTTCGATAAGGCTCTCAACAGCACAGTTAAAGGGCTCCGGTTCAAATGTCTTATTTATTTTATGCACGTTCCTAAGGATAAAACGTGAGCTCCACAATTTCAAAAAACAGTTTTGATGTAAACACATTTTTAAAAAAACTGACAACGCGCCCGGGCATTTATACAATGCTTAATGACAAGGGTGAAATTATTTATATTGGCAAAGCCAAAAACCTGA
>JBAQEN010000010.1:0-2772 GCA_049286765.1 Methylococcaceae bacterium | reverse complement strand
AGCCGGATTGGTCGCTATGACCAGGGTTTTAGCCAAGGAGTTGGGGCCAGAAGTGAGGGTGAACGGAGTGGCTCCCGGCGCTATGCTTTGGCCGGATAATGAATTATCTGAACAAGACAGGCGGGAGATTCTGCAACGAATCGTCTTGCAGCGTATCGGGGAGCCTCTCGATATAGCCAAGGCGGTTTTATTTCTGATTAGGGATGCTGATTACATTACCGGGCAGATAATTAGCGTTGACGGCGGGCGTACGTTATTTTATTGACTTAAGAGATGTGATTTCACTTAACTCTTAATTTGTTTAACGAGACCAGTCCGGCGTAATACGTTTTTGATTGAGATCCGCTTTGTCGAATTTTTCCCAAAGTTCGGCATAGCTTGTGTGGTTGACGGGATGTTTTAGTGTTGGCGCTATTTCTGCTAAAGGCTCCAGTACAAAAGCATAGCGTTCTATTTCATCACGTGGTATCCGTAGACGGCCATCATTGACAATGAGATCGCCATACAGAATCAAATCCAAATCGAGGGTTCGGGCTGAAAATTTTTGACAGTCGCGAGTGCGTCCATTTTCCAATTCTATTTGCCGCAGCTTTTTGGCAACCTTTTTCACGTCAAGCTCGGAGTCGAACCCGACAACCAGATTGTAAAAGAGATCGCCTGAGAAACCGACTGGCTCTGACTCATAAATGCTTGAGACAGTCAGGCCGCCGAAGTGCTGTTCAAGCGCCTGCAGGCTGGCAAGGATATTTTTATCCCTGTCGATGTTGCTGCCTATGCTGATGTAGCCTCTGGGCATGTCTTATCTCTCGCCTCGTTCAATAATAATGCCGACATCACTGGCGCCACGTATAGCGCCTTTCTTATTCAGGGTTATTTTCACCCAGGGTACATCAAATTCATTACGGATAATGTTGGCTATTTCGGTAATTAATTTTTCAACCAGAAAAAACTGGCTGGACTCAACAAAACCAATAATGCGTTTGGAAACGGTTTTGTAATCAAGCGTGAATTGAATGTCATCGGTTTCAGCTGCTTTTTGTATGTCAACAGCCATTTCAATATCAAGAACAACGGTTTGTTTGGTTTCCCTTTCCCAATCATAGATGCCGATAATTGTTTCAATTTCAAGTCCGCCTAAAAAGATGATGTCCATGGTTATTTTCCGGTTATGATACGCGCATTTTTAAAAATGCTAAGTATCAGGGAAATGCGCCCGGCTTACAAGTTCTTAAATGAGGAAAAGATTAGCAATGATTGAATGGTTGTTCGTTCCAGCTGCCTATTTAATAGGTTCAATTTCCAGTGCAATTATTATTTGCCAATTGATGGGGTTGCCGGATCCCCGCGAACAAGGCTCAGGTAATCCAGGGGCAACTAATGTCATGCGAATTGGCGGAAAAAAAGCGGCTGCCATTACTCTGCTGGGTGATCTACTCAAAGGGTTGCTCCCTGTTTACAGTGCGAATTTATTGGGTGTGCCTGGTGACTTATTGGCGATCACCGGTCTGGCTGCGTTTATGGGGCACCTTTATCCGGTATTTTTTAAATTTGAAGGCGGCAAAGGTGTTGCGACATCGATTGGTGTTTTACTGGGATTTTCCTGGTTGCTTGGTTTTGCTTTTATAGGAACCTGGATTCTGATGTACAGGATCGGCAAAATTTCCTCTTTATCCGCATTGTGCGCCTCGATTTTATCTCCGGTTTATGCCTGGTTTATCGTCGGCGATGCCTCTACAGTTACGGCTTCCGTGGTCATGATGGTATTGTTGCTATGGCGGCATAAAAGCAATATTCAACGATTGTTGGCAGGAGAGGAATAAAAGCGGGCACAAGGCGAAAGGCGAAAGGCGAAAATAATCCTTTTTTTGAGCCTTTAGCCCCTTAGCTTTATACCTGTGATAATTCACTTAGCGGCCAGCGCGGACGGGCAAAAATTTCCAGCCCTTGCTGTTGTCCCGCCATCAAGCGCTGGCAGCCGGCGTAAGCAATCATGGCGCCGTTGTCTGTGCAGAATTGGAGTCTGGGGAAATAGATTTGTGCATGTTCTTTCGTAGCCATTTCAGTTAAGGATGCGCGAATTTGTTGGTTGGCGCTGACGCCGCCGGCAACCACCAGTCTTTTCAAGCCGGTTTGTTGCAAAGCCCGTTTGCATTTAATGCTGAGCGTCTCTGCAACCGCATTTTGAAAGGCGGCTGCAATATCCGCTTTGTCTTGCCCGGTTTTTTCAGAGGCGTTGATGGTATTTAATGTGAAGGTCTTTAAGCCGCTAAAGCTAAAGTCTAAGCCGGGCCGGTCAGTCATGGGGCGCGGAAATTTAATCCGGGGGCAGCCGCGTTCAGCGAGTGCAGATAGTTTGGGGCCGCCGGGATAGCCTAGTCCTAGCATTTTAGCGGTTTTATCAAAAGCTTCTCCCGCGGCGTCATCGAGTGATTCGCCTAATAGCCGGTAGCGCCCGATTCCTTCGACTTGCACCAGCAATGTGTGTCCACCGGAAATTAGCAAGGCCACAAAAGGAAATTCCGGCGGGTTTTCTTCCAGCATAGGTGCTAGTAGATGTCCCTCCATATGATGCACCGCAATGGCGGGAATCCGCCAAGACCATGCCAGACTTCGGGCTGTTGCTGCACCGACTAATAATGCCCCCATCAGTCCCGGACCTGCTGTGTAGGCAATGCCGTTAATGTCGCTGTTTTTGAGTCGGCTTTCTTGCAGGCATTGCTTGATAAGGGGTACCAATTTACGGATATGGTCGCGTGAAGCCAGTTCAGGAAC
>JBAQEN010000009.1:0-4203 GCA_049286765.1 Methylococcaceae bacterium | reverse complement strand
CACCGGAATACTTACAGACGATTACGACAGTCCGTGGAAAGAAGCGGTTGAACACTATTTTACTGAATTCATAGCATTTTACTTCCCTGATGCGTATGCAGAGATCGACTGGTCGAAAGGCTATGATTTTCTTGATCAGGAGTTACGAGCATTATCGCAGGATGCTGAGCTGGGTATACGCTTTGTCGATAAGCTGGTCAAAGTAACCTTGCTCAATGGCGATGAGCAATGGATTTACATTCATATTGAAGTACAAGGAACACGGCAGAGTGAATTTGGCGAGCGAATGTTCGTTTACAATTACCGGATTTTTGATCACTACCGCCGGCCGGTAGCCAGCATGGCCGTGTTGGCGGATGAACATCCTGATTGGAAACCTGCTTCTTATGGATTTTCAGTCCTGGGTTGCAGACATACGCTTGAATTTCCAGTGGCCAAGTTGACCGATTACCATGACAGCTTAGATGAGTTACTAACAGCTGATAATCCATTTGCACTCATTACCGCAGCGCATATCCTGACACAGCGTACCCGCAAGAATGACCAGGAACGCTACGAGGCCAAGCGACGCCTTGTAAGATTGCTATACCAGCGTCATTGGGACAAACAACGCGTCATCGATCTGTTCACGGTTCTGGACTGGTTGATGCGGCTACCGGAAGGACTTGAGCAACAATTGTGGCATGAAATTACTGATATAGAGGAGCAAACAAAAATGCGTTATGTAACTACAGTAGAACGATTTGAAATTGAGAAAAGATTTCAACAAGGCCTGGTCCAAGGTGAATACAAACTGCTTAAAAAACAACTTGAACACCGTTTCGGCACTCTACCGGCATGGGTTTCCGATAAGCTGAGTAGCGCCGGTGAGCAGGATCTGGAGCGCTGGGGTGAGGCTGTACTCAACGAGCCAACGCTAGAAGCTGTTTTCAACGATAGTACGCCCCACTAAGAAACATGCATGAAATATCTTAAGTATCTGTAGGGTCGAATTTATTCGCGCTGGGTGGATAAAGCTGCACCTAAACTCTGCTCAACACCTCATTTACCCAGTTTCCATGCGCTGCGTGGGAATTCAGATAGTCCGCGCCTACGGACTGGTTCACAACGCGGCGCGTTGGGACTGCATTACCACGCAGCGCGTGGGAACGAGGCAAATTAGATAATCAAAGTCTTGAGTCCAGTTTTCCCAATACACAATTAAGCCATTACCTAAAGCATTGCTGGTTTTTTAAGCTTGTTATTTCGCAAAACGGAAATGGTGTGTTTAAATTAACATCCGCGCTGGCATCTTGACGAAACGCTGGTAACAATTGTTGACTGGCATCGAGCCAAACAAGCGGGTAAAAATATTCGTGATTTTTCATTAGGCCAGATACAGCAATATGTGCTTGTCATGAGCGGAGCCGGACGGAATGAGAGATAAGGAATGAAATAAATTTGCCATTTGAAACAGCAATGCCGTTCGTCCTGAGCCCTTCGGCTACTACGCTCAGGAGAGCCTTGTCGATGAATTCGCCGAAATTAAATTTTGCACGTACCTAAACAAATAACAACAATGACAGCTACATCTCAATCTACGCAGACCATCGATGCGCAACTCAAAGAAGTGCTGTCACATTTTCCAAATATCGCTTTCGCAATGCTATTTGGTTCCGTGGCCTTGGGTCGCCAGCGTGCAGATAGTGATCTGGATATAGCGGTTGCAGCTAAACAAGCATTGGCTGCCCATGAAAAAATAGCTCTGGTCAGTGCATTAACCGACTGTACCGGACGCCCTATTGATTTAATTGATCTCAAGGCAGTGTCTGAGCCCTTGCTTGGGCAAATACTGCGTCATGGCAGAAGACTAATGGGCAGCGATACCTTATACGGCGAGTTGATTAGCCGCCACCTGTTTGACCAGGCAGACTTCATGCCCTATCGGTCCAGACTTCTTGCAGAAAGGCGGGCATCATGGATCGGGAAGTAATCGAGCAAAAATTAGAATCGCTGAGGCGCTGTTTGCGGCGTATAGATATAAAGTGCCCAACGGACGCCGCCACACTTGTCGCGGACATTGATCTTCAAGACATCATCTCCCTCAACCTAAGTCGTGCGGTGCAAATCTCAGTGGATATCGGCGCACATCTAATCGCCGGAATGGAAGTGCCGCCCCCTGACACCATGGGACAAACTTTCGATTTACTGGCGCAGGAAGGTATTTTGAATAGGGAATTGGCAAGCAGCCTTAAAAAGGCGGTAGGATTTCGTAATATCGCTGTTCACAACTATGAAAATATCAACTGGGAAATTGTGCATAGCATTGCTAAATATCACCTTGCAGACTTTTCAGAGTTTGCCAAGGCGGTAGCTACGAGATTGGTAAATGAATTTTCAAATCCGGGACAAGAATAACAAAGGTAATGGATAATTTAAGATTAAAAATCAAACTCATTGTTTGATTCTAATACTACACCCAAGCGTGACGGAGTTTGCAACCCCGTTACTCACGTTTTGCAGGTTGCTGGAGGAATTAAATGTTTCAGACGGTGTTGCAAACCCCGTCCGGCGTGAAGGTTGCAATCCCCGTCCAGCCTGGGAGACTTCAAACAATGCGAATTCCGATAAAAACCTCATTTATGCAGTCAAAGCCACTTTTTACGACTCGGGTTTGAACGCTGCTGACATCGACTTCGACGATCTGCTGACACTGGCTTTGAAAGTTGACAACACCATCCCAATTTACATGTTATTCTTTGCGTATCTTTTTTGATACACTATAAACATGACGCCAATACTTTCTGTTAATTTTTTTTGCAACTGAAGCAGGTAGCGAACCCGTTAGAGAATGGTTAAAAGATTTATCTGCTCAAGATAGAAAAACTATTGGCGAAGATATTAAAACCGTGCAATTCGGTTGGCCTTTTGGTATGCCGTTAGTCGATCACATTGAAGGCGACATTTGGGAAGTCAGAATTAAGCTTGATAATCGGATAGCGCGAGTTCTGTTTGTAATCGTCAACAAAACAATGATTCTGCTGCATGGCTTTATCAAGAAAGATCAAAAAACACCGAAGCCAGAGCTTGATTTGGCAAAACAAAGATTGAAGACCTTGCGGGGGAAAAGATGAATAATCAACACAAAGAAAACCTTCATATTGGTAGCAGCTTTGACGACTTTCTTAGCGAAGAAGCGATTCTCGAAGAAGTAACTGCCGTTGCAACGAAACGTGTCATTGCCTGGCAAATTTCAGAAGGTATGTCTTCGCTTAAGTTGAGTAAAACGGCAATGGCAAAAAAAATGCATACCAGCAGAGCATCTCTTAATAGGTTGTTAGATGAAGAAGACACCAGTTTAACCCTTACAACCTTAGTGAGCGCCGCCGCCGTTCTTGGGAAAAAAGTAAGAATAGAACTGGAACCGGTCTGAATTTTGTTTAAAGCACCCACAGGTGTTGGTATGTTTAATGGGCTTTTTTTTGCCGGTTGATCGAGAAAATATCGGCCAGGTGAACGTCATTAATGCACATCAGCTAAGGCGCTAACTCGGTTTTTCGTTCCACTGCGCCACCGCAAAAGATACCGAAGAAAACAACACACCGATAAAGGCGCCCTGAAACAGCAAATCGGTATAAAAAAAACAGATAATCGTTAATTGATGACCGGTGCAAAATAATGTCTTTAGGAAACACATAAGCCACTATGCCTACCCCGGATTTTGCATAGTCCTGCTTATGAACAAGAAACAAAAAAAAGGCTATCGTAAAAGCAGTTAGCAGGTAAAGCCAATAAATCCGATCTGTATTCGTAAAAAATAATGCAAAAGGAGCGGTTAATTGAGCAAGCAGTTCTAACATAAACTCATACCTGAGAAATTGTCATAGAAAAACCCATCGCTGCTGCTCTGCCAAACCAAGCGTGACGGAGCCGGAGCCGTAAACCCCGTCCGGCGTGGATATAGGCAGAGGTAATATAAAGAAACATCAACAAGACCCCCCTTTCCTTATTTAAAATATAAAGCAAATTCTGTTATTATCAATAGAAAAATCAACATGGGACGACATGATCAAACAGGTTAATGAGGTTCGTGTAAGCACCGGAATACTTACAGACGATTACGACAGTCCGTGGAAAGAAGCGGTTGAACACTATTTTACTGAATTCATAGCATTTTACTTCCCTGATGCGTATGCAGAGATCGACTGGTCGAAAGGCTATGAT
>JBAQEN010000008.1:0-2215 GCA_049286765.1 Methylococcaceae bacterium | reverse complement strand
TTATGGAACAAGCCTGAGCAAGCAAAAGAATAAAGCCATTATTGCCTCTGTTCTCGGAGGGCTCATTCCGAGTGGATTACAGTTTATCTGGGAGACAATATCGGCAAGGTCTTGCCCGGCATAGGCGCAATTGGCAACACCATTGCCCGGCCGGTAGTTGCAGCCAGCATCACTTATGCCACGGGCAGACTCTTTGTTAAGCATTTCGATTGTGGCGCATGGTTAAAGGAAACATCGGCGCCGGATGTATCCCTGCTTCCGAACTAAATCAAGCGATTTTGTCGCAAAACCGATCAGACTTATCGATCATTGATTACTTTTCAGAAACCTTCTCAAAGGTATCATCAGACGGCCTATCGGCGAAGCATTATCAGGATTATAACGAGATTGACGAAGGTTTCAGCGGTTTCTGGCATGACCTCCTTACTGAAGCGGGGATGGCAGCTAATCCAGGGTATTCAACTAGCTAAGCTTTTTTCAATGCCCTGGTTGAACTGCCATCAACATTTCATTAATAAACTCACAAAACCGGTGACGGTCGCCAAAGTCCATCATAAATCTAAGGCCATCCTAAATAGTCTGGCAAGCTTACAATTTACTCGACTTTTATTGTCTATCCAGCTTGAGCTTGGCTGCATCCATATCGGTCTTGATCTTTTCGATCGCCATCCGCAAACGGCTTTGTTCCTCATTCGCTATTTTAGCGATGAGCGCATTGTCTGCATTGGCTTCATTAATCAGACAAGTGCTATAAGCATTGGCTTTTTGCTGCCACTCATTGATTGCCTTGACACTTTTGTTATAGGCATCAACGCTGCCCTGCTCAATGACAGGAACCACCGGTTCAGTACCGCAAGCACTCGGCGACCAAGTTTCGTTAGTGATAGTCCCCGCCGTGCCGGCAGAAACGGTGGCGAGCATAATGACTGCGGTAAAAAAAGTTCTTTGTATTATTTTCAACTCCTCTTAAATTTCAGATTTTCAAACACATTGGACAGTTATTTCCCCGGCATTTCCTCGTCATGAATACTCTAGGTGCAAAGATAGCTTCATAACGCATCAGGCATCAGGCATCAGGCATCAATATTAGGGTACATTCTTCACGCTTTCCCCAAAACGGCATAGCAGGCCGGCGTCAGTATCAAACTGGCAGTCATACCCAGCAACAGACCCGCCGACAAGGACAAGGTCATCGGAATCAGAAACTGGGCTTGAGGGCTGGTTTCCATTAAAGCCGGCAGAAACCCTGCACCGTGCTCCCAAACGATGGTCTCCAGACCGACCACAACGCTGGCAGGCTGCAGTTCAAGGGATTCTTTACTGACTCATCCAGTTCATCACGAAGCGAGAAAAAAGCCTTCTCTACTTGTGCTGCTCGATGACGGGCTTCGCTGTAGGGCATATCTTGCGGTGTCTTTAGGGAAACCCAAAAACTGTCCTTAACCACATCCGCCTGCACAGACAGGCGGATGCGCCCGCTATTCACCCAAGCGGCGCACTGCAGTATCAATACCATGAAACCGGCAAGGGTGAGGTAACGCCAGTCCAAGGCGCATTGCAGAAAAGGGCGGTAATAACGCTCGACAAAACAGTCCAGGCCCTGGTTAAGGGCCGTGCGTAAACGATCCAAGCCGGAAACAACCTGAAGCACTGATACCCGGGGTGCTTCAGTCCTCGGCGCTTGCGTGACGATCCGTGGACGTAAAGCCATAATAACCCAGGTGGCACTGATGCACATCAACAACAGAAGCATGGGCAAGATAATTTCACGCTGGGCTATCCTGCCCAGCGCCCTTTGGGTAAATGCAAATCCGCTCCCGGCAGATTTGTCACGCTGGGATATCCTGCCCAGCGCCTTTTGGGTAAATACAAATCTGTTCCAGACAGATTTGTGCAGGTGGTTTTTTTCAAAATTAAACACCACCGCCCAGAGCCAGATAAAGGTCTATACGATTGCTAAGCAATTGCCGCTGTACTGAAAGATACCCGCTTTGCGCATTCAAGGTGCTGCGGTAACTGTCCAACAAAGTGAGAATTTCGATTAGACCCTGGCGGTATGAATACGCCGCAAGTTTACGGCTGGCCTCGGTTTGCGAGACAGCCTCCTTGAGCGCATGTTCCTGAGCCCTTAGCCAAACTTCTGCGGCCAGTGTTTGTTCCACTTCGCGGAAAACGATCAGCGCGGCGCTTCGATAGTTGTTAAGCGCCTCTACAG
>JBAQEN010000007.1:0-2468 GCA_049286765.1 Methylococcaceae bacterium | reverse complement strand
GTATGATTCAGTTCAGTGGCTTTTCTGTCTGCTGCACTGACTTTTGCATCGCATAACTGACCGTTGGTCAATGTACCTGAAAGCAACTTGCCTTTATGTAAAAATAGGTTACTACCCTGCTTTTGGGTATCGGTAACTTCAAATAAAGCGTCCGCCGCTACAATTTGCCCACAATCGCCAATTTGACCGCCGGACTCGGCATAGAAAGGGGTTTTATCCAAAACCACAACGCCTTCATCGCCTGCTTTCAAACTGGCTACAGGCTGACCTTGGCGGTATAGCGCCACGATATGCACCCGATCATCCAGGCGGTCGTAGCCGGTAAACTCAGTCTGGCTATCCAGTTTTATATCCTGGTTATAATCGGCACTAAAACTGCTGGCCGAGCGTGCCCTATCGCGTTGTGCAGTCATGGCCATTTCAAAGCCGGCATGATCGACAGTCAGATTATTTTCACGCGCAAAATCAGCTGTTAAATCGACGGGGAAACCGTAGGTATCATAAAGCTGGAATACCGTTTCACCGGGGATGACAGAGCCTTGCATTTTGGCGACGCAGGCTTCCAGAATCTTCATGCCCTGCCCCAGCGTTTCCGCAAAGCGTTCTTCTTCTTTTTTTAAGACCCGTTCAACGTGCGCTTGTGTCGCTTTAAGCTCAGGAAAAGCCGCGCCCATTTCCAGGGCCAGTGGAGCAACCAGTTTATAGAAGAAAACGTCACGGATACCCAAACGATAACCATGCCGTATCGCGCGGCGAATAATCCGGCGCAACACATAGCCCCTGCCTTCATTGGACGGCATCACGCCATCAGCAACCAAAAAGGCGCAGGACCGGATATGATCGGCAATCACACGTAATGAACTTTGGCTTAAATCAGTGGCACCAGCAAGCTCAGCAGCTGCTTTTAACAGTTTTTGAAATAAATCTATTTCATAATTGCTGTGTACCCCTTGCAATACCGCACTTATCCGCTCCAGCCCCATACCGGTATCAACTGACGGTTTGGGCAGCGGCGTTAACGTGCCGTCAGCGGCGCGGTCATATTGCATGAATACCAGATTCCAGACTTCGATATATCTGTCGCCATCTTCTTCGGGCGTACCCGGAGGACCGCCAGGAATATCAGCGCCGTGATCGTAGAATATTTCAGTACATGGTCCGCAAGGTCCGACATCGCCCATAGACCAGAAATTATCTTTCGCGCCAATTTTTG
Organism: Methylococcaceae bacterium; assembly: GCA_049286765.1. Taxonomy (GTDB): domain Bacteria; phylum Pseudomonadota; class Gammaproteobacteria; order Methylococcales; family Methylomonadaceae; genus JAGXGJ01. Next base: position 1,255 of record JBAQEN010000007.1, on the reverse strand, counting down.
AGAATCGGGTTGGCGAGATGCCGACATCATGCAGCCAGATACTTTCTGCTTCTGCGTCTTCTTCAAAGACCGTCACCCATAACTTCTCAGCGGGGATCTCCAGTTCTTTGGTTAAAAAATCCCAGGCATAATGAATCGCATCTTTTTTGAAATAGTCGCCAAAGCTGAAATTACCCAGCATTTCAAAAAAAGTATGATGCCTTGCGGTATAACCGACGTTTTCCAGATCATTATGCTTGCCGCCCGCCCGAACACAACGCTGGCTGGTTGCAGCCTTGTTAAAAGTACGCTGTTCTCTGCCTAAAAACACATCTTTGAACTGCACCATCCCGGCATTGGTGAATAATAACGTCGGATCATTGCCCGGTACCAGGGAACTTGAAGGCTCTACAGAATGCCCGCGCTGGCGAAAGAATTCCAGGAAGGCGGCGCGTACTTCTGCGCTAGTCATCTTTTTCATAAAAATAATGTTGTTAAACCTTATATAAATTTAATATTTAACTGCTCAAATAAAGCACTAACCATTGCGCCTGAAAAACCCCGGTGCAATAAAAAACGGCTGCGTTTCGCCCACTCATTTCGATCCAGGAATGTATCGTGCTTATATTTTTTGGTATAAACCTGTTCCAGCAGTTCCATCCAACCACCCGCCGTTTTCTGTACAAGGTCTTCAAGATTAACTGTTTCGATACCATTTTGCCGCAGTTCATAAATAATAGAAATGGGTCCGTAGCCTTTTTCAATACGGTGCCTCGCATAGCTTTCTGCGTATCTCAAATCACTCTGCCAGCCTTTCAGGGCCAATTCTTCAATAACAGCAAGTATATCGTCCTTGTTAAAACCTCTTATCAGTAATTTATTCAGCAATTCTGTTTGGCTATGTTCTCTACGCGCCAACAATCGTAAACATATTTCCTTGATTTCTGTAGAAACGCAGTATTTTACGTCTCTACACTTCATCAATTAGAGGCTGTTCAATAACAGCAATTGGCTTACTAAAAGCCTCCGCCCTTATTTTTGCTTCGATTTCCTTGGCTTTCTCGGGATGTTCTTTCAGGAAGACTTTTACATTGTCTTTGCCCTGGCCGATTTTTTCATCACCATAGCTATACCAGGAACCCGCTTTTTGAATGAATCCATAACTAACCCCAAGATCAACCAGTTCGCCCAGAAAGGAAATACCTTCCCCATATAAAATCTCGAACTCAGCCTGTTTAAAAGGCGGCGCGACTTTGTTTTTTACCACTTTTACCCG
>JBAQEN010000006.1:0-9513 GCA_049286765.1 Methylococcaceae bacterium | reverse complement strand
TAGCCATTTCGGTTTCCCGCAAGTTAGCTTCTACCCACAGATGCTCCAATGGAACCAGCGTCATGAGAGGATCACCGGGCTGAACCCGGTTTCCGACCTGGACCTTGCGCATGGATACATAGCCGGAAACGGGTGCACGGATTTGCTGCCTTGAGTATTCAAGATAGGCGGCAATGAATTTATACTTGGCGGCTTCTACGTCGGGGTGTAAAGTTCTGCTTGTTCCGTCCACTTTCGCTTCTATTGCTTTGAGCTCTGCCTCGGCCTCCCGCATCTCGGCTTCAAGGGCCGTCATCTGATCTTCGGCATTTTGCACAACCTGATCCGATACTGAACCGTTTGGAGCCGCCTGCCGTAATCGAATCACATCGTGGCGAACCCGGGCAAGCCGGGACGATCGGGCAACAAGTTTTTGACACATTTGCTGGTGCGTGGAAAAAACCGCTCCGATCTCGCGCACCACCTGTCCCAGCTCGCCCCTGCGCTGGCCTAAAGCGGTCTGCGCGCGATGTTCATCTAGACGGACCAGCAAATCACCCTTGTTCACATATTGACTTTCTTCGACCAATACCTGTGTGACGATGCCCGTTGCATCCGCTTCCACCGGAATAAGATTCCCAGTGATGAACGCGTTATGGCTTACCACCCGGAAACGGCAGTAATGCCACCAATAACCGGCGTAGGCCAAAGCGCTTACAACCAGTACCAGCATAACTAAGAATAGATACCGGTTGCGGCGTCTACGAATAGCCTTGGGGTGAGTTTTCATAGGCAGTTATATTGGCTTTTCAGCTTGCGCCCGAATTTCTGTTGAGTCATCTGAAGATTGTTTATATACCTGCTGCCCAGGCATGCCATCAAATCTACCATGTCAACCAACTGAACAGGCTTTGTTCGGGTTTCTGCCGGATAATCTGTAGATCATTCACGTACCCGCCGCCCAAGGCTTCCATCAAATCCACCATGGCAACCAGTTGATCGGCTTTCAAGGTCCTCAAGGCATATTCCTGGTTCAGTACGGCATGCTCGTGCGTCAGCAACGCCCTGCGATCATCAATTCCACTGCGAAAACGCTCTTGAGCGAGCCCCAGGTTTTCCTGTTCCGCAGACAGCAAGCGGCCGTGCGCTTCAAGTATTGAATGCGCTTCCCGCCAACGGCTCAGGCTGTCCGCTACCTCCTGTACGGCATGTAACAGCGTTTCATTGTAAAGCTCCACGGCGCCATCGTACTCCGCCCGTTGCGCCGATAATTCCCCGCGTAGACGTCCGCCTTCGAATAAAGGGAGTCGCAAGCCTGGAGCAATTCCATAAGAGAAACTGGAACCTGAAAACAGAAGATTGGCCAAGGAGCTCGCCCCTTTCGTTAGTCTGAGGGCATTCAAGCCGACAAACGCAGTCAGATCGATAGTCGGCAGAAAACTGGCTTTGGCTACCTTGATCCGTTGCGCTGCGGCTTCTGCCCGGTGGAGAGCGGAGGCGAGATCAGGCCTGTGACTGAGCAACTCCAACGGGAGCTTAGCGGGCATTTGTATTTTTTCCGGGCTAATTACCGAGTCAGTGAACAGGTTTTGTGTCGATTCAGGTCCGCTGCCCATCAGACGAGCCAGCAAGTTCCGCTGAATATCCAATTGATCACGTAGACTCGCTTCGCGCTTAGTGACTTGCTCTAATCCAATAGTCGCTTGCTTTACCTGATCGGCTGAATCCAGGCCCAAACGCAACCGGGTCTCATCCATAGTGAGCAAGTCGCGGCGTAATTCAACCATGGCATGCGCCAGATCGAGTTGCTGCCGCAGCGCCATTCCCTGTATATAAGACCGTGCAATAGAGCCGGTCAGCTGAAGCAAAACTTCGGCCTGTTCCGCTTTTTCGGCGGCGGCCTCACCCAGCGCCGCATCCAGTGCGGCGCGATTTTTCCCCCAGAAATCAAACTGGTAACGCAAGCTCAAGGGGGTGATAAACGCTGAAACATAATTCTCTCCACGCAATGCCACATTGAAACCATTCCCCGAAAGACGCCCCGTTTCGATCCCTGCTGCCGCATCCAGAAATGGCAGCATTCTCGCACCCTCTACGCGGACCAGTGCTTGCGCCTGACGCAACCGGGCGGAGGCCACCTTGAGACCGATGTTATCCTTTAGAGCAATTGCCATGAGGCTGTCGAGCTCCGGGCTGCCGAATTCCCGCCACCAGCGTTCATGTGGCCAATGCCCAGCAGAAGCAAGCGGCGCACCCTGAGCTGTACGGGATAGCGTATGTTCCATGGCCGGGGTTTTCAGGAATTCGGCTGGTTTATCGCCCGAAGGTATCCAGGCGCAACCTGATAACAGGAGCATAAATCCGGTACAGAGCTTCCAAAAAAGCAATTGATTGGAGGTGAATTGACGAATCATGATTGCTCTTCCATTATCCTTTCTGCCCTCATATCCATGATTTCTTCCGTCAGCGTTGGATGAACAGGTTGATAGGTGGGATAGGCCAGCCATACCAGTCCGGCCAAACCGAGAAAGAGGTAGCTTGCCAGCAGAAACGCGTCGTTCAATGCCAGGATGCCGGCATGCTGTTTGATGACGGTCAGGAGCTTGCCATTGATCATGCCTTTATCAAGACCCGCGGCCCCCAACTGCGAAGAAAATCCTTGCAGCACATCCAGGGAAGCAAATTGCCGCCCCCCGAAATGATCCGCCAAATCAAGCTGATGAAAAGGGGTACGCCGAAAGAGCACGACGCCTTGTAAAGAGATGCCGAAGCCGCCTGCAATGATCCGCAGAAACCCGGCCTCTTCGGCCGCGCGCATCTGTTGATTGCCGGACAGTCCGTGAAGAGTCAATTTGGTCAGTGGCGGGAAAAATGAACCCACAAAAAAGCCGAGAAGCAACATTGGCCAAAAAATTTGATCGAAGGATTCAGGATCATCGAACAGACCCATCCAATAAAAGATAACAGCAAAACCCAGAAGATTGAGGCTGGCCAGCATGCGGGCATCGATCCCTTTGGGCAGCTTGTGCATCAGCACAGTGACTGGCACCGCAAGCAGGATCATGGGCAGGTAAACCATACCCGCAAGATATGAAGAATAACCCAGCAAAACTTGCATCTGAACAATAAACACAGAGAGCAATCCCTGGATTGAAAAAAATCCCGCCGTGAGACAAATCACGCCTATTGTAAAATTTCGGTGAGCGAAAACACGTATGTTGAAAGCCGGGTGGCTTTCGTCGAACTCCCAAATAAAAAAACAGGGCAACGTTACGATGAGGACAATCAGCATACTTTGCAGGAAGGGCGAATCTAGCCAGTCAAAATCGTTGCCCATATTGAAAATTGTCTGCATACTGCCGAGGATCAAAGCCAGAAGCACAAAACCGATGCCGTCGAATCGAGTGTGATTGTGCTCGTATCCCCGCCCGGCAAGCAATGAACCGGTAATCCCGGCAATGACCAAAGCGAGGGGAATATTCAGATAAAACAGATAACGCCAACCAAGTTCATCGGCGATTACGCCTCCTATCGGAAAGCTGATGGTAAACGGCATCAGCGTTACCAGCCCCCATATCACCAAACCCAACAATTTCAGCTGTTCGGGGTACTCCTTCAACAACAGGGATTGTCCGATAAAGAGTGTAATTCCACCTGAAAACCCCAGCAGGATGCGCCCAGGAACAAACAACCACATGCTCTGGCTGATGGCGCATAGATAAGAAGCAAAGGCATACACGACAAACGCTGCAATAAACAAACGATAATCACCCAATAGGCCTGACAGCCAGCGTGCGATAGGAAAGGCCAGCGCCAGGGCAATGATGAAATACGTCTGGCCCCAAGTGCCAAAACTATTGAATACCCCGCCCAAATCACCGGCAACATGAGGCAGCAGGGCAATATAGGAGCCCACACCGAACAGCACGATCATGTGTCCAAGGCCGAGTACGACATTAAACAGGATGAAGCGCCAACCACGCAGACGTTCGGCGTAGGCGATGCTCATGGCATTAATCAGTCAACTGCTGATTGACTGGTCTGCTATATCGGCCATCTGCGTTCTGTGCTAGCCCGAGCTCACTAAATCCTCGGGTAACCAATTGTGCGCTCATCTTGGTCATGGTTTGCTTGAACTTTTCGGCCTCCTGACTGAGCAAGGTTTGTGGCGAATCTTCAACAGAGAAGGTTTTGTCACTGATTCTTCCGATGACCTGCCGGGTAGTAGGGTCGATCAGCTTGATCAATACCTGCAATGACGTTTGCGCATCAAAAATCCTGTATGTCCCGATACCGACTTCCATTACGGCATCGATATGTTCCAGGCCAGGCTGCCGATAATCAACGGAAGACAGATTCTGGTTGTACCATTGCTCAATGGCGTTACGCCAGTTACCGAGATTGGCGTTGCGCTCTCCTCTTGCAAATGGAAGGCGATAATAATGCTTGCTCAGCACTGCCTTGACTCCATCCCTGTTTAATTGCGAGACCGCTTCCTGTGCTACGATGAAATTTGGTATCCAGTTCTCCGAAAGTGATGCAGTGGGCTCCAGGCCGGCAAATTTTTCCGTTGAGGCCGATGGCTGATCCGGCACACTATCGTCATCAGTTACCAGGCCGGCAATGAGTACTCCGCCAGGATTTCTGTAGATTTTTTCTTCCAGGAAAAGATTGTATGGCATCGCTTGATACTGATACTGCCGATACACGGGAAACCGGGTTTCAAGTAGATCAGGAATTACCTCGAGCGGTGGCGATTCAATGGGCACCACAAGAACTGTGCGTATCTGATCCGCCTTGGAGATTGACGGTTTGATCGGTGTCGCGAGGCAACCCGTCAATACAAGAACCAGTGGAAGCAATATTCCATAGGGGGCTTTACTTTTTTCACCACACCAGGCGGTCAATTTATTTTGTGTCATAATTTTCTCCAGACAGAAATCAGGGTAACGACCTTAAGAAAGACGAATCATTTGCCGAAACCCATTTTTTCAGATGGTCTGTCTTATTAGTTTCCAGGCCGATTAGCGCTAAAAATAGGGCCACAAGAAATTGTTTAATCTTCTCGCTTGCTAATATATAAGTTTATATTTATATTAGACAAACGATTTTTATTGGACATTAGTATTGATAAACGCGATATTAAAATTATGGACATAGATCAAATCAGAACTTTTTTGGGTGTAGTCGCCAATGGCAGCTTTCTGGAAGCGGCCAACAGATTGTATGTTACCCAATCAACGGTGAGTACACGCATACAGAAACTGGAAGCCTATCTAGGCGTTACGCTGTTTGTGCGCAATCGCTCCGGGGCCACATTAACGCTCCCGGGGCAACGTTTTTTGCGTCATGCCAAATCCCTGTTATTAACACTGGAACAGGCGCGGCATGATATTGGCTTGCCCAGCCGTTTCCGTGCCAGCATTACCGTGGGTGCGCGGATCGCCTTATGGGAAGAATTGCTGCCCCGGTGGGTTGGCACAATGCGAAAGCAGGCACCGGATATTTCCATTCGTAGCGAAATCGGCTTTGAAGAAGATTTAATGCGCGGGCTCATCGAAGGCAGGTTAGATGTGGGCATGATGTACACACCTCAACATAACCCCGGTCTTCAGATTGAGCATTTATTCGATGAAACACTGGCGTTGCTGGCCACCTGTCCCGATAGACCCTGGCCGAATGAGGATTACATTTATGTAGACTGGGGGCCGGCATTTTACGCGCTGCACAGTAGCAGTTATCCTGACCTGGAACGCCCTCCCCAGTGGGTCAATATCGGCTGGCTGGGGGTGCAGTTAATCATCAGTAATGGCGGTTCCTGTTTTTTGCCTATGCGCCTGGCTGAGCCTTTAATTCAGGCCAAAAAATTGTTTCATTTGCCTGGCAGTCCAAAATTCAGATTACCCGCTTATATGGTTTTCCCACGCGATAGTGATTCAATTGTGTTACAGCAGGTGTTGGATAGCTTGCGTTCATTGGCCGTTGTTGAACAACAAAAAAACCATGAATTGAATTCTTTAATCAATGGAAGCGAAGATGAAACTTCAACTTAAACGGGTTTACGAGGCACCGGCGGATAATGACGGGATGCGCGTTCTTGTTGACCGTCTATGGCCGCGCGGCCTTTCAAAGGCGGAGGCCAAGATCGATTTCTGGGCCCGGGAAGTGGCTCCCTCAAATGAGCTTCGTCGCTGGTATCAACATGAGCAGGAAAAGTGGCCTGAATTCCGGCGCAAATACTTTACCGAATTAGAAAACAATCCTGAGGCAGTACAAGAACTTATCGCAAAAATAGGGCATAGAAAAGCCACTCTTCTGTTTAGCACCAGGGAAACCAGTCTCAATAATGCCGCAGTTTTGAAGGAATATTTAGAGACCCTTTTGTGAACAGTACGCCTGCTATATTTCAACGCATTTCTAATAGGTTCTCGGGTATCCTTTTCTGATGTTGTATGGCTTCTGGTATATCTACAGCTTGAATGATCAAACAAACTGGCGCACTGTGTCTATGCGCCGAATATTCAGCTTAAATATGCGGTTCTTTGGCATGGTAGTTGGTGGCAATAAGGTTAATCAAGAAGGCTGACTTTATCGCCAACGTGAATCGGCCCTCCAGTCCCACTGGTAACCATCCCAATTGCGAAAGTCGGCTTTTCCTGATTGAAGGCGCTGGTCAGCGTTTTTAGGATCGGCAAATCCCGTTTGCCAGAGTGAGGGTTCGCATGCGTAGCGAGGCATCTGCCCTTCGGTGTCACTGCATTGAAGATAACCTTGCCAATACGAATTTTTCGCCCCACCCAGCTTTGTTCTTCCCAAGCATCCAAACCTTCAATAGCTATGTTTGAGCGAAAGCGAAACTCACTGAGATCTGCATCACCGACAGCAGCGGCAACAGCTGCCAGGCTTTCACGGCTATGCAAGGTTATCTGGCCTGTTTCGTTATCCTGATACCGGGATGTAATCCCGTCTCCAACGACTCGTAGCGGGAGCCGATCCGGATGGGAAGAAAGTGGATTCTCATCCAGTTGAAGTACATAGTTTTCGATCGCCGCTGCTATTTGCTTACGTCCTTTATCATCCAGCACCTCATCAACCAGGACTTCACCTTCCAGGCTGATATGCAGCCGAAGCGCCTCATGATCAAACCGAAGCTTAAGAAGCGCCAGGCCGGGTGTATTGACCAGGGCAACAAATTCGTGCTTTTTACTCCAGGCATCATCCAGCACATCTGAATTGGCAAACCGGATGCCTAGCACCCGATCTCCGGCAATTCGTCCTTCATCAAGAACGGTTAAAACCTTGCATGCTTCCGGGGTGAAGCTCTTCACAGGATAACGGTATAGGGCGACGACGTATGGCATGGCTATTTCCATCTTTAAGCACTTGCTAAACACTAATCATAACGTAATAGTAACAATCGTGATAAAACTAAATGATGAGCGTGAAAAATCGTGTAACCTGAATTTACAGCATAGTGGAAAGCCATTATAGAAAATTGCGTTTATAGATCTTAAAAATGGAGATGAAACGAATGCGCAAAACGAACGTATCCGCGTTCGGTTGCCTGAAAGGGCGTGGTTTTAAGTTGGAGGAAACGCGTGTGCTTGGTTATCTGAGTATCAGAAATATGCGATTCTGGAACGTAAAAGCTCACTATATACATAGTTTTTTCTAACCTTTACCAGCCTATGTGGGTATTTGCCTTCTGTGTCCACGAAAAACGGAATCACAAACTTCGGTGGATGCGCGGGACACCGCAAATCCTAGAAAATGCTTGAGAAAATTAACGTTGCCTACCAGAAATTTTATTCATAGCCTTATTATAAATTTAAAAACAATCGCATAAGACATCGATTAAACCTGTATGATGAGGCGTGGAAAGCATTTGCTTTTCAAGCATCTATTTCCGGACATTATCCGGCAAACACATCAAAGGCTTTTAAATATTATGAATATCCTCAAAAAAACAGCGCTAACCTTCCTTATAGCGATCTCTTTAGGAGCAAGCAGCGCTATTGCTTTCGCCGAAGAAGCGGCTAATAATTCAGCGACAAGGATCAATGAAACTATCACGCATATTGAAAAAGCTTTAGTCGAAGTAAACAAAAGCGATTTTTCTGCCGCCCATTTACATATGAAAGCGGCGCGTTCATCTTCCGAGAAAATTACGGGCAATGAAGCCATTGTAAAACAAGCCAATGCAAGCGTTATTCAAGGACAAATACAATCCAAATACGGGGATATCAAAAAATCATCTGATGAATTAAATAAGGCATTAGATCTATATAAGTCGTTATAATTAGCTGAGTTAAAGCGGGGTTGAATACATTCGACCCTGTTGTACGCCTTAATCTCTCAGGAAATCCCATATCTAGTAGTAACTTAACACACCTCCCCTATCTCTATTTAATAGCACATCAGGAACAAACCATAACGCTCGGGTTTTATAGCATTGCTGCCAGTATCAGTAAGGAGTACACTGAAAATATTTACATTTCATAGAGAGTGGATAAAGCGTTATGTTGAGTATACAGAGCATTCGTTTTGTTTTGCTGATGTTGCTGACGATTGCTGCAACTACTTATTCCGGGGAAAAGGATAATCAGGTACTCAAAACATCGGTAATGATGCAGCTTGAAATTAACGATGTCATAGGCCCGGCAACAGCGGATTATATAGAACGCAATTTGCAAAAAGCCGCTGACAGTCAGTCCATGGCAGTTCTAATTTACATGGATACGCCAGGTGGTCTGGATATTTCCATGCGCCGGATAATCAAACAAATCATCGCCTCTCCCATCCCTGTGATCAGCTATGTTGCCCCCAGCGGTGCACGCGCCGCCAGTGCCGGGACTTATATCCTTTATGCCAGCCATATCGCCGCAATGGCGCCGGCAACCAATCTGGGTGCGGCAACGCCCGTGCAATTCGGTGGTTTTGACAACTTTGATGACGACAAAGACAAGTCTGATAAAAATGACAATAAAACCAAACCGTTGCCTGATTCAATGACTCATAAAATGGTCAATGATGCAGCCGCTTATATTCGCGGTTTGGCAGCAATACATGGCAGAAACGAACAATGGGCAGAAAAGGCGGTGCGTGAAGCCGCCAGTCTTTCTGCGGCTGAAGCATTAAAACTGAATGTGATTGATATTGTGGCAGTCGATGTAACGGATTTGCTTCGGCAACTGCAAGGCCGGAAAGTCAATGTTTCCGATAAGGAACTCATATTAAATACCGGACATATTGAAATAAAGAGTATCAAACCGGATTGGCGAAATCAGTTTCTGGCAGTAATCACCACTCCCAGCATGGCTTATATTTTGTTGATGGTCGGTATTTATGGTCTGGTATTTGAATTCTCCAATCCAGGCAGCATTGTTTCCGGCACGATAGGGGGCATCTGTTTGTTGATGGCTTTATATGCATTTCAGCTATTGCCGGTCAATTATGCCGGTATGGGCCTGATCCTGTTGGGAATCGCATTGATGATTGCTGAAGCTTTTGTAACCAGTTTCGGCATACTCGGGC
>JBAQEN010000005.1:0-3485 GCA_049286765.1 Methylococcaceae bacterium | reverse complement strand
GCCTGAAGCGATTCAACTGAGATACATGCAAACATTAACAGAAATTGCCGGCGACAAATCCTCTACCATTGTGTTTCCACTGGAACTATTGAAAAATTTAAAGCTATAGGCAAGCAATGGACGGCTGCCAGCATTTGGCTATAAGTCCCCTCCCCTATTAAAGCTCATCTCCGGGTATACCGATGTTTCACACCCGCCGGGAAATACTCAGGGTCTGCAAAAGAACACAGGGTAATTCGAGGCAGTTGCCGTTCCGCAGGTGTATAGTTGGCGAATTCGCTATTCAGGCGTAATAACTGCGTTCGGATAGATGCAGCTATCACGGGCACCATCGCTGCATCGGAAGCAATGCCAGGCAATAACTCCACGGCAATATGCAGATACTTGTCGCCGTCTCCGGTTACCTGGGTTTCCAACACGAATTTTCCGGTCACCCAAGCGATGATTTCCGGCTGTTCCAGACCGACGGTGACGTTTTCCGGATAAATATTGGCGCCGTAATAGGACACGGTGAAATCCGCCCGCCCGAATACATAGACAAACGGTAGATTGCGCGGCTTAAAATTCTTATGCAGACCCAGCTCAATGAGAGACTGCACCCCTTGCTCTCTCAGGAAATTCCACATTTCATCGTAACTTAACACACCGCCTTTGTCGGCAATATGATAGCGTACCAAAGGCACACTATTCTCCCCGGACACCACCAGTGTGCCTTCGTGCATTTCAAAGAAGCGGCTGACCGGATCATATTGCACCAGCGTCGGCAGCCGTGATTCGCCGAACAAGGTACGGGCAGCTACGGGATGGTCCGCCAGCCAGCGGCGAATGGCGATGCTGAGCGGCGTTTCATTGCCGAGCACGCCGCCGTCTGCCGTGCCGTACAGCGAAGCGGAATCCTGGCACAGAGACATTGAACCTGTACGCTGCCCCATCAGACTGCGCCACTCCTCGCTAAACACCTCTCCGGCAAAGACCAGTTTGGGGCAAAAACCAGGCCAGTCGATACCCTCGGCGGCGCCGGCGTCGATCACGTCCTTGACGAAAGGCGGGTAACCCAGTAACACCGTTTGTTCGAAATGGGGCGCCATCTCGCGAACTACCCGGAAAATTTCCGCCTTGTTGTTGCCCGGCGTCGCCACCATCAGCGGATAACCCTTGCGTGCCAAATGCCAGCAGCAGGATGTTGTATACAAGCCGCCGACCCAGTTGCCCAAGGCGAAGCAGACCACGGCCAGCGTGCTGCGCTCATCGGCGCGGAAGCTATCGCAAAATACCTGTTCGAAACGCAGAGCTACATCCAGTTCATGCGCCACAGAACGCGGCCAGAATGTCGGCTGACCCGTGGAGCCGGAAGATACCGCCACCCGGTCGGAACCTAAGAGACTGCCGCCCAAACAGCGTTCCGGCAGCGGGTAAACCTGCATATAATCAGTTTTACCCATCAACGGCAATTCCGTAAATTTTTGGAAAGAAGTAATCTCTTCGGGGTTTACGCCCCGCGCTTCCAGGAACTTTTGGTAAGCGGGAACCTCTGCCGCGCAACGCTGAAACAGAGCTATAACCTTATCTTCTGGATTGACGGCCTGATGCTCTGCCAAAAACGTATCCAGTGGCGTGGCGATAAAGTGATGAAAAACGTCGTCGGATGGGGGCGTAAGTAAGTTGGGCATGGAAGGCTACCTGACGAAAAATGCTCGAAGTAGTTGAACGGTATATGGAATGAGGAGAAGAGTCAATCACACATCACATTCGCTCGCTGTTTTCACCGAATCCAACCCTCACAAACAACAGCGTTTAAATCAGTGCGCACAAAAAAGATGGGGCTACCATCGAATTTATAGGCGGCGGTCAATGGTCTTACAAACGCATAGCTTGGATGCAGGGCGGAACCTGTTTCCGGTTACGCCCTGCTCGCTATTACGCTGCATTTATTATATTTTTAACAGCTCTACCAATCTCCCCTAATCACACCGAATGTCTTGGCCACAATCGCCGGTAATGGCTAGTCCTCTTCCTCTTTCAAATTGAAGCCCGCCATTAATTGCTGCTGGACATTTTCAGGCACGGCAGCGTAATGACTGAGCTCAATGCCATAGTGACCGCGCCCGCCGGTGAGAGAATTCAGGCGGGACTGATAGTCCGCCAGTTCGGCTAAAGGAACCATGCCGGTGATGACCATCCGACCATGTCCGCGTGTGTCCGCTCCGTTAATCTGGCCGCGCCGGGATGAAAGGTCGCCGGTAATATCACCGATGGCGGTTTCAGGAGCGATAATCTCGATTTCAACAACTGGCTCCAACACGATCGGAGCGGCAGCTCGGATTGCTTCGATGGTTGCCTTGCGCCCGGCGGTTACGAAGGCGATTTCCTTACCATCCACAGGATGGGTCTTGCCATCGTACACGGTCACACGCAGATCGTCTACCGGGAATCCGGCGACAACCCCTCCTTCCAGCGCTTGGCGCACACCTTTCTCCACAGCCGGCAGAAATACGCCCGGAATGGTTCCGCCTTTGACGGCATCGACAAACTCAAAACCTTTGCCCCGTTCGAGTGATTCGATACGCAGAAAAACTTCGCCAAACTGACCGGCGCCGCCGCTCTGCTTTTTGTGGCGGTAATGCCCTTCCGCTGCACGGGTGATGGTCTCGCGGTAGGGAATCAGGGGCGGCTTGGTGTCGACTTCCAGTTTGTACTGGCTAGCCATTTTTTCCAATTTGGCTTTAAGATGAATTTCTCCCAACCCACGAATGACGGTTTCGTTGGTGGAAGAACGGCGTTCGATAGCAAAGGTGGGGTCTTCTAACGCCAATTTGTCGAGAATGTCAAACAAACGCTGCTCATCGCCACGGCGTTTGGTTTCTACAGCCAATCCCGCCATTGGCTTGGGAAAATTCAACGGCTTGAGATAAATATGGTCCTCATCGTGAGAATCATGCAAAACACTGTCGAATTCGATATCATCGACTTTGGCCATCGCACCGATATCCCCCGGCAACAAAACTTCAACTTCCTCGTATTCCTTGCCTTGCAGGCAGTAAAGATGTGCTATCTTGAAGGGCCGTTTGCTGTCGCCGACAAATAACTGGGCATCCTTTCTTAGTGTGCCTTGATGGACGCGGAAAATGCCGACCTTGCCCATGTAATGATCGGAGACCAGCTTGAAAACATGGGCGAGCACATGTTTTTCCGGATCCGGTTCGGCATGGAATGTTTTCACATCAACACCGTGTTCTCCTTTGTTAAACAGCGGTGGATTACCCTCGGCGGGACTGGGGGCAAGACTGGCGAGGACGTGCAGCAATTCCTTTACACCTGCTCCGGTCTTGGCGGACGTGAACAAAATAGGCGACATCCCGGCCCGCAAGGCGCGTTCAAACGGCGAATGCATCTCGGTGGGCTTGGGCTCTTCTCCCGCTTCGAGATACTTTTCCAGTAATTCCATGTCTTCTTCGACGATGCGCTCAATGAGTTCATGATGAGCC
>JBAQEN010000004.1:0-4296 GCA_049286765.1 Methylococcaceae bacterium | reverse complement strand
AAACGGCCGGCGGCACAATGATATTTACAGCCGCATGCGCCTAATCGCACAGCAACTGAGTGAAGAGGAAATCAAGGAACTGGCCCAGTATTATCAGCAGCTCAAGTAAGAACATTCTGCTGTTATTTGTTAAGATGGGCACAAAGCTTACGTGCCCGTCATTAACACAATGCCTGCTTAATTCAGGCAAAAAAACTATCCCGCCCGAGCGAACTGTAAGGCTTGAAACGCATTTTATCCTGTACTTGATCCAGTATTTAGCCGCAAGAGCTAGTAAATGTTCTGATGCTTGTTGTTTTTATTTTAGGACGTGATAAATTTGCAGATGTTTTTGAAATAATGGTTATTTTATTTTTTTATGAATTATCAGACAATCAAATGACGCAAAGTTTTACGTCTATTATGCCGTCTAATTATAGTTGGCCGCACATAACCACCAAGGAGCATCTATGCCAAAGGGTCAAAGAATAATTGTATTTTTAGCCGCGCTAGCACTACTTTTAGTTGGCTATATGGCTTTCAAAACACCCATAGATGTTCTGAGTAACAAAGGGATTGTAATTATCTCAGCACTTATAATGTTGTCTTTTACGACGCTATTGGCTGAACATTATTTTACTCGACCAACGGACGTGGTTGCGTCAGCTGTTTCTATATTGCTACTGCTATCTCCGATCCATTCTGAGTTGAAAGACATGGGTTTATGGTATTGGATATTTTGGGGCTATAGCGCGACACTACTAATTGTTTCCCTATTCGCTCTTTTGCTATTGAGCCCAGAGAAATCCCCAGCTGACGCTATGAATAGGGCTTCAATAATATTAAAGATAATCGCTGTGCGCTTTGGTAATGGTCGATTTTTGTGGTTTTCCTTATTTGTTTTATGCGTCCTATTTTATGTCGACAATCAGTCGCCGCTATTCATCGCTCTTTTTGCCTATGCTTCTGTATTGCTTCTTATTGACCCCAAAAAAGCAATCATTTCAATCAAGTCACTAGCTACAAAACCAGAATCAGCAATTGCAGAGTTATTCGGCATCCAGTCTTCAAGCGCCTATTTAGCCAAGGTTTACCCTGATAGTCCTCCAGTAAAACGATTTGACGTGGCAGGATTTATATCTAATTCCGGAGGGCGTGAAAGGTGGATTGCTGGTCTCGTAATAGAGGCCTATGAGCTTAACGAGCAAAGATGGCTTAAGATTCTTACGGATGATTCGTTTGGAGAATTGGAAGAAAAAACCACAATGCCTGAAGCTCCCAAAAAAGGTGTTGTCCATCTATTAACCATTGATGGTGATTTGGATCTTGTAGGCCATTTAGTTGGGACTGTTTGTGAAGGCGCAACTATTGAGAAGTTGAAGTTTGAATACGCGTTTAATGTAAGTATCCAGGAAGGAGAACTATTGCAAGTGCGTTGTGGTGAACACAATATCCTTTATCAAGTCGTCGAAGGAACCACGGGAACGGAAACGTTAGAGTCTCGCAATGAAGCTGGATTCATAATCGGGGAAGCGGTACAGCTCGGCATATGGAATGCAGAAACTCGCAGCTTTGATAGGTACGGTTGGGTACCGAACATGAATAGTCCTGTATCTAAAGCCGAGACAATAGAAGTTCCCGAATGCCTTCCAAATGAATATCAAATAGGCAGCATTCCTAGCACAAACTTTCCTGTATTTATTGACCGAGAAACTGCTGTCACACACCATTTAGCAATACTGGGTGTCACAGGATCAGGGAAGTCTGTTTTTTCTAGAAACTTAATACGTCAAATTGCTAATGACGACACTAAAGTAGTATGTGTCGATTTCACTAACGAGTACGCAGTTAAATTAGCAGACTTAATTGGCGGATCATTAGTGCAAGGGGCTCAAGCAGAATCTATGTTTGCAGCCATCGACACGATAAGCGACGAAATGGATAAGTTTGCTAATCAGCGAAATAAACCATTGATAGCTACGAAAGAAAACGAATTGCGAGATGGTTTTAAAACTGCTTTGCAGGGTTTTGTCGCAAGCGATAACAAGGCAGTTTTATTTGAACTCCCGGATGTTACAAATTCAGCGGGAATACTTGAATATACCAAGTGGTTCTTTAAGGCTTTGTTTGAACTTGCTAAAGCAAGAGAGCTAGATGGGAAAAAGGTGTGCATAGTTCTGGAAGAGGCGCACACCATAGTGCCCGAGTGGAATTTTTTAGGCGTGGATGATAAACGCTCCAGTTCGGTTGTAAATAGTATTGCCCAAATAGCTCTTCAAGGCAGAAAATACGGAGTTGGATTTATTGTCATCGCCCAACGAACGGCAAATGTCTCAAAAACTGTTTTAACTCAATGCAATTCTGTCGTTGCATTTCAGCAGTTTGATCGAACAAGCGCAGAATTCTTAGGTAACTATATGAGTTCAGATTATGTGGCATCGCTTACTAGGCTTAGGCCTAGGCACGCCATTGCAGTAGGGAAGGCTTTTAGTAGTGGCACACCTATGATATTTGCTGTACCTGAAATTACCGAGCCAGAAGTGCAAGGCGGCTAACAAGTTGCTGCACACGGATAAATTACTCGCTACGCTCCTAATTTACCGGTGAGCAAAGCGTTAGCCCGCATGAACAAGCTCAACCTTTCGAAGCCAGACGTCGCTAAGAGGCAACTCACTGTTGCCATTCGCATCTACTTTGATTTCGGCGATGAAGTCGCGATTCATACGCTTGCCGCTGCAGCTAGAAACGTGCTCTGCGATCTGTGTCAGATAAAGGGCATTACTCACCCTCTGATCCTCGATCAGCTCCTGACGGAGCTAGTGCAGCCTGAACATCACAAAAAGTTTCGAACAAAGTTCAGAGACCCTGAGAATTTCTTAAAGCACTCCGATCAAGACCCGGATGAGGTGCTCAGTTTCAACACCAAGATGGCCGTTCGGCGGATAAATTGTAGGGTGGATTCGCGCTAGCAATCCACCAGAACGAAGCTAAGTCATACGCCTTGAGTTTGCAAATAATGGATACTGAACAAAGCATCCGGGTCGGTCCAGACTTTAACGGGATGAAAACCTGCGCATAAGGCGAGGCGATGAAATCCGGCTATGCTGTATTTATGGGAGTTTTCAGTGTGTATTGTTTCACCTGAGTTGAAGTGAATAAGCTCATCCGCAACCCGGATGAACTGTTCTCCCTCACTCGCCAGATGCATCTCGATACGATCCATATCCCGGTTATAAAATGCGCGATGTTCGAACCGGTCTACCTGGAAATTCGCATTCAGCTCGCGGTTGAGGCGCACCAGTAAATTCTTGTTAAACGCTTCCGTCACTTTCTGAGGATCATTATAAGCGGCCTCTAAAACGCCAATATCCTTGACCAGATCGACGCCTATCAATAATCCTCCGTCGCTCCCGACGAGCTGGGCGATTCGTTTAAGCAGCGTTACAGCTTCCTTGGTTGCTAAATTACCGATGCTTGAGCCCGGAAAAAAAGCGATGCGACGATTACCGTTCAAACTATGAGGTAAGTTCCAGTCCCCCGCATAATCGACGCAAATCGCATGAATTTCAAGCCATGAATACTCCTTCGCGAGCGCATTCGCAGAGCGGAGCAAATGATTTTTCGATATATCCATCGGCACGTAAGAGGAAGGACGTAGCGCATCGAGCAATAAACGAATCTTGCAGCTGCTGCCGCTGCCGAGTTCGAACAGGATGGCGTCCGGTCCGATAGCATCGGCTATATGAGCTCCGTATTGCTTCAGCAAATTGATTTCAGTGCGGGTCAGATAATATTCGGGCAGCTGGCAAATCCGGTCGAACAGCATGGAACCCTGGGTGTCGTAAAAATATTTCGGGGCAATGGTTTTTTGCGCGGACTTGAGCCCGGAGAGAATATCGGCCTCAAAATCGCTCAATGCGGGATGGAAATCATGAAAATGGATCATCGCCATGCCCGTCATGCGTCAGCTGCCAAGCGGATGCCCATAAACTGCCATCGGTTATGAGGATAAAAAAAATTACGGTAGGTCTTACGGATATGATCGGCCGGCGTAACGCAGGACCCGCCGCGAAGCACGATTTGATTGCACATGAATTTACCATTGTACTCGCCGATCGCGCCTTCCGGCTGCCGGTAGCCGGGATAGGCAATATAGGGGCTTTGCGTCCATTCCCAAACATCGCCGCCTAACTGCATTAACCTTTTACCGGCTTGCGCCTGATGTGGATGGAAACGCCCGGATTCTAAAAAATTGCCTTGAGTCACATCTTCATCAGCGGCCGCATATTCCCAGTCGGTTTCCGTGGGCAATCGTTT
>JBAQEN010000003.1:0-3197 GCA_049286765.1 Methylococcaceae bacterium | reverse complement strand
GGTTTGCACGAACATGCCGCCCGAACCGCAGGCCGGATCATGGATGATGCCGTGGTCAGGCTGAATCAAATTGACGATCAGTTGCACCAACGACGGCGGAGTGAAGAACTCGCCGCCTTCTTGCGCGCCCGCACCGCTCATCGAGAATTTCATTAAAAAATATTCGTAGATGCGGCCAAATACATCGCCGGTCAGGTTTTTAACCTCATCCTTGTTAAATACCCGGACAAGTTCGCGCAATAAGCCTTCATCCATTTCCTGATAGTTTTTCGGCAGGATACCCGCTAAGTCAGTGTACTCTTCTTCGATCAATCGCATCGCGGTATTGAGTGCTTCGCAAATGCCAATCGATTCGGGGAGATTGGCGAGATAATCGTATTGCGACTGTTCCGGCACCATCATGGCTCCTGCAGCCAAATAATGTTCTTTAGTGGGTTTTAGTTTGCCGCGCGGGGTTTCCGGCATCGCCGCTTCAATCGCAACCTTGGCTTGCTCGTAGCGGTTTTGCGCATAACGTAACAAGATCAAACCTAACACGGGGTCTTTATATTCCGCTGCTGTCTGTCAGCTTGGAATTAGCCCGCAGATTATCGGCACTGGCCCAGAGTTCGGTTTCAAGCTGTTTGATTTGTTGCTGATTCATGATTTATCGATTTTAAGATTCCTAAGTTCTGTTGGCATTTCAGAAAACATCACTTCAAAACAATGGACTATCAGTGCTTTCACAATTTGTTAAGTAGTTAAGTTGTTTTTGACTACCAAACGCCAACCGAGCCTGGTGTTGTCCATATGGGTGCCCGTCTATTATGCACCTTTGTGAGACAGTCTGAAACCGGCAGACACAAAAAAGCCGCTATTTGCGCGGCCTTGATGGGGTCATGAACTGGTTGAGACAGTCTGAAACACTATTCAATATTCTGTATCTGTTCGCGCATTTGCTCGATCAGCACTTTAAGCTCGATGGCTATTTGCGTCATTTCCTTATCTGTTGATTTGGAGCCCAGGGTATTGGCTTCGCGGTTTAATTCCTGCATTAAAAAATCCAGCCGTCTGCCTACGGGTTCTTTTTGGTTAAGTACTCTTAACACTTCAGTAATATGAGTGTCCAGCCGATCCAGTTCTTCAGTAATATCAAGCTTATGAGCCAGAATGACCAATTCCTGTTCCAGACGGTCAAAGTCCGGTTGTGCGACCAGTTCGGTAATTCTGTCCTTGAGTCTATTACGAATCGATAGCAGGACTTCGGGCATCCGTTGGCTGGCCGATCTTATAAAACCCTGCATTTTTATACAGCGTTCCTCGATCAAAACCTTAAGTTGCGTACCTTCCCGCTCGCGAACTTCCAGCAATTGGGCCAGTGTTTGTATGACCAGATGAGTGATTGCTTCGTTGAGATGAGTTTTATCAGCGTCCGGTTCTTGCTGAATGCCGGGGAAAGCCAACACATCCAACGCTGAAAACGACAGCGGAGCCAGCATATGTTCTTCAATTTGATCGGTAGCTGCAAGCAAGGCGGTTACGGCATCAAAATTAACGATAAAGTGTTGCCCTTCTTTAGCCTGTTTTTTATAACTTAATGTGCATTCAATTTTGCCACGGTTAATCTTCGCAGCAATCGTTGAGCGCAGATCGGCTTCAATAAACCGCAGTCGATCGGGCAGTTTTAAGCTGATATCGCAATAACGGTGATTGACCGACCGTAATTCGCAGTTTATTGTCAAGTCGCCAATGTCTGCCTCATTACCGGCATAAGCGGTCATACTTCTTATCATTGTTCACCTGTTAAGGTTAAAGATCCAAGGTTAAAAATTCATCCCATTCTAAACCCATACCTTGCGTCTTGCATCTTTTCACTCTTTAGTAATGATTCATAAATTGCAAAACGGATTACTGACAGTTCAGGTATACTGTGAGGTTTTCATTTTACCGGAACTCATAATGAGACCAAGTGGACGACCCCCTAATCAACTAAGGGATATTAAATTTACCTGCGGTTATACCAAGCATGCGGAAGGTTCTGTGCTGGTTGAGTTTGGAGATACGCGTGTGCTTTGTACTGCCAGCGTTGACAAGAGTGTGCCCCGCTTTCTTAAAGGCAAAGGGGAAGGCTGGATTACCGCAGAATACGGCATGTTGCCACGCTCAACGCATAGCCGGATGGGACGCGAAGCCAGTAACGGCAAACAGGGAGGCCGTACTCTGGAAATTCAGCGGCTAATAGGCCGTTCCTTGCGTGCCGCAGTTGACTTAAAGGCATTGGGTGAACATACGATCACCATTGATTGCGATGTGTTGCAAGCTGACGGCGGTACGCGTACTGCATCTATAACCGGTGGTTTCGTCGCCTTGTCATTAGCGGTAGAAAAAATGCTCAAACGCAAACTGATCAAATCCAGCCCTCTACATGGGCAGATCGCTTCGGTATCAGTCGGTATTTATAACGGCATCCCCGTGCTGGATCTGGATTATGCCGAGGATAGCAGCGCCGAAACCGATATGAATGTGGTGATGAATGATGCGGCTGCTTTTATTGAAATTCAAGGCACGGCTGAAGGCCATGCGTTCAGAAAGGAAGAGCTGAATGCAATGCTGGAGCTGGCAGGTCTGGGTATCAAGCAATTGCTGGAAAAGCAGCAGGAAGCGTTGTACAACCATTTATAAGGTACATGGCTATGGCTGTTCCAGAGAAGGAATGCTTTTATATTGTTTAATCTGCGCCTGTAGAAGTATACTTTTTGTCATCAACATCCGGTTTTTAAAATCTCCTCTCCCTAGCCCTCTCCAGCAGGAGAGGGAACGAAGGTGTCGAATTTTGTAGTACGGTGAGGATATATTCCTGGGAATCAGCTTAAAATATTTTTGCCTTGCACTTAACATCTTGAGATTTTTTCATGACCTTTTCAACGTCACAACAAATTGTTCTGGCCAGCGGCAATCCGGGCAAGATCAAGGAAATTCAGGCAATTCTTGCCAAGCATCCGATTATTCCGCAATCGGCATTTAATTTTGCGGAGGCTGAAGAAACAGGCTCTACTTTTGTAGAAAATGCCATTATCAAAGCCAGAAATGCCGCTCTGCATTGCAAGTTACCGTCGATAGCCGATGATTCCGGCTTGGTTGTAGATGCTTTAAACGGAGCTCCAGGTGTAATTTCTGCACGCTATGCCGGGGTTGGCGCCAGTGATCAGGATAATGTG
>JBAQEN010000002.1:0-2710 GCA_049286765.1 Methylococcaceae bacterium | reverse complement strand
TAAAAATTGCCCAAATTGTTTTCTTATAAGATAATCTCTAAAGTTAGAATATGAGCATGGTTCAAAAGTACATCAGAAATAGCCTATTGATAATACCGAGTTATTTCAGTCGATCCCTTAGGAACGCCTCTCCTGAGCCCTTCGGCTACGCTCAGGAGAGCCGTACCGAAGGACTCAGGAGAACCTTGTCGAAGCGAGGAATTTTTTAGGTTCCCCATGTAATCAAAATTAATTGCAAGCCAGAGGAAAAATAATGAAACTCTACTACAGCCCAGGCGCTTGTTCGCTATCCCCCCATATTGTAGCTTGTGAAGCAGAACTTCCGGTTGAACTGGTTAAAGTCGATTTGCAAAGCAAGCGTACTGAAAACGGCGAAGATTTTCGCCAGATAAATCCAAACGGTTATGTGCCGGTTCTGATACTTGATGATGGTAACAAGCTTATTGAAGGACCCGCTATCGTTCAATATCTTGCCGACCAGTCGCCTGAAAAAAAATTAATCCCGCCGGCAGGGGCGTTTGAGCGTTATCAGTTGCAGCAATGGCTGAACTTTATTTCAACCGAGATACATAAAAGCTTTTCATTTTTGTTCAATTCAGCAGCACCAGACGCTGCTAAACAACTGGCGATCGATTCTCTGATGACGCGTCTGGAAACTGTCGCTGAACATCTTTCAACACAAGTGTT
Organism: Methylococcaceae bacterium; assembly: GCA_049286765.1. Classification (GTDB taxonomy): domain Bacteria; phylum Pseudomonadota; class Gammaproteobacteria; order Methylococcales; family Methylomonadaceae; genus JAGXGJ01. The sequence continues at coordinate 2,023 of JBAQEN010000002.1, read as the reverse complement.
TTTGGTCGGTGAACATTTTAGTGTGGCCGATGCCTATTTATTTGTCACGCTGACCTGGGGGCAATATGTTAATATTGATATTTCCCGTTGGCCTGCGCTTGCACGTTATGCAGATAACATTTCCATGCGTCCTGCTGTTCAAAAAGCGATGAGAGAAGAAGGTCTTATTTAATGCCATACACTTTATTGGAAATAACTCGTCGTAGCATTGAGGATCAGCGGAGAAGAATTATCAGAAACAAGGAAAACAGCATGTGAATCCGGTTATTCCAATTGGGGTGCAGTTTTTACTGAAACACTGAGGCTATTATGCAGTCATCGTTAAAAGCAGTAATTTTGTTAATTCATTTTAATAGAAATAAAACCTAACTATCACATCTTTTTTCTCTGGAAACGTTACCAGACTCAGCGTAGCATAGGCCGAATTCAAATTAATTTTATCAGGTTTAAATGCCATGCTTGAAAATCAATCTTCCCGTTCTTTCTCATGGGGAAAATCGGCACAATACTTTATCGCTATTATCATTACCCTGATTATTGCTGAACTCGTGGAGAGAATTTCACTGTTTTCGAACACGAAAATATTCAGAGAATTGACTTCGGCTGAACTCGTGGACTTTTTAACAACAATGGTGGTTCTCGCGTTGTTCTTTATATTTACCAAACACGTAAGCAACGCCTTGCGAGGGATTGGCAACGGTGTATCCTTTCTCCGCAGAATAGCTATTCCAGTAGCTGCCCTGATAATAGTCTGCGTTGCGCAAGAAAGTATAAGATCAATCTTTGCACCCTATCTTGACTCTACTGGTAAAACCGTATTAATCATTGTCTCTTCTCTGGCAGTGTTATCGGCCGCTGTATGGGTGATTCTAGCAGGATACCGATATTCGCCCATGCTGTTCGATTTTTTTGTCACGCTAGGCCAGAAAATTCGTTCATTGTTTCGTGGTATTGCGATTGAAAAAACGTGTCCCGCTTGTTCGGCTCCTATTAGAGGCGCTGTAAAATACTGCCCGGTTTGCGGCAACGATCTTGAACTTAAGCGATGTAATTACTGTGACGCAAAAATGGCTGTGTCAGCAAAATATTGTGGTCAGTGTGGACAACCCCGGAATGAAGTTAAAATTGCATAGTCCGGGGCAACGGTGTAGCGTGCACCTAATAAATAAAGGTTGCGTGAGATGTGTTTAGCTCAAATTCAGTAAGTTTTGCTACGCTAAAGCGAATACTCAGAACAAGGGCATTCTAATGGAAGCGCTGGATCAAATATCAACAACTCTGGCATTAACAATGGGCCTGGCGTGGGCTAGCGGCATTAATCTGTATGCAACGCTGCTGACGCTTGGTTTTCTTGCCAATAGCGGCAATATTGTTCTACCGCCGGATTTACAAATTGTCGCAGACCCGATGGTCATGGCTGCGGCTGGACTTATGTATTTTATCGAGTTTTTTGCTGATAAAGTGCCGGGGGTGGATACGGGGTGGGATGCTATTCATACGTTTATTCGCATTCCAGCCGGAGCTATGCTGGCAGCCGGGGCGATAGGCGATTTAAATCCAGCTGTTGAAGTAGCCGCAGCTATTATGGGCGGCAGTTTGGCGGCGGCATCACACGCAACCAAAGCAGGTTCGCGGGTGCTGATCAATACCTCTCCAGAACCCTTTAGCAACTGGTTTGCATCAGTAGGCGAAGATATTGCCGTCATAGGTGGCGTATGGGCTTGTATTAATCACCCCCTTCTGTTTTTAATCGCGCTGGTGTTTTTCATTCTATTAATGATCTGGTTGCTTCCACGGATATGGTCGGGGGTAAAAAAAGTCTTTCGTGTAATTATTAACTTGTTCAGGCGGGAACAGCCTCCCCCCTTGAATCCGCTGCAATAATAATTTCATTTCTTATTGACTAGAGTGATGTAATCGAGTCTAATAGTCCTCTTTTGTAGTTCCGCCCAGGTAGCTCAGTCGGTAGAGCAGAGGACTGAAAATCCTCGTGTCGACGGTTCGATTCCGCCCCTGGGCACCA
>JBAQEN010000001.1:0-5034 GCA_049286765.1 Methylococcaceae bacterium | reverse complement strand
GTGAGGGACTTTGCAATCAAGCGTTTCTCGATCTACTTCCGCAGCTCAGTGAGACGGTGGAGTCATTGACCCAACGGTACCGCGGCAAAAAATTGGCCCAAATTCTTGCCGATCTTGAGAGCCGTCTTTGCCAGAAATTGCCTGATGCTTTTGAACAACAGTATCGCCAGCGTGTTACAGAACTCTTCTCTCGTGAGTTAAAACCGATGTCCGGCGTTCTTGAAATGCTCGATGTCATGAATTTCCCCAAGTGCATTGCCTCAAGCGGACCGCCTTTGAAAATCCGTCAGGCGCTGCAAGTTAGCGGCCTCGCACCTTATTTTGGCGATAACCTCTTCAGTTCGTATGAAGTGGGCTCTTGGAAGCCAGAGCCAGGGTTATTCCAATACGCAGCAAATGCGATGGGCTTTATGCCCGGGCAATGCGTGGTTGTAGAAGATAGTGACGTGGGGATTGAGGCAGCCGCAGCAGCAGGAATGAAAGCATTCCAGTATGTGCGAAATGGTGAAACCTCGCCGTGCCGAGCCGTAGAAGAAGTGTCATTTGACGATATGTTGCAGCTTCCCCAATTGCTCGCTCACTTTGCTAAGTGCTAAATGAGCAGCTATCATTGACTCAATGGGTTGCGTGTTGGCGGAAGAAACCTAACTGTAGAAAAACCCTTAACTCGAAAAATTAGTTTATGACAAATCAATTGCTTGCAGTCCCTGTTTTGGCTAAAAACAGGTGTTTTCTACAGCTTTGTCATGACTTACAGGAACCGAAATGAGTACACATGCAACTTCCCAAAGGATTACCATTCCTCAGATTAGATCGACAAAGGGAAGAGGCCGGCTTGTCTCTCTTACAGCGTACACGACTCCAATGGCGAAGCTAATGGATGAGTTCGTGGATATCATTATCGTAGGGGATTCCACGGGAATGGTTGCGTATGGCATGGATTCAACCTTGCCGGTTACGCTTGACATGATGATCAATCACGGGAAGGCCGTCACTCGCGGGGCCTCTCGCGCTTGTGTCATTATCGACATGCCCTTTTCGACGTATCAGGAATCTCCTCAACAGGCTTATCGAAACGCTGCTAAAGTAATGGCGGAGACTGGAGCTCAAGGCCTCAAGTTAGAGGGCGGTATTGAAATGCTGGAGACCGTCGACTTCCTTACCAGTCGTGGTATTCCGGTAATGCCTCATATTGGCCTAATGCCCCAATACGTCAATGCCATGGGTGGATTCAAGTTTCAAGGGCGTACACCGGACGAGATAGAACGACTTGTCGCACTTTCGTCGGAACTCGAGAAATGCAACGCATTCAGTCTCCTGATAGAAGGGACATGCGAGGAAGCAGCACGGAAAATCACTAATTCTGTAAAAATTCCAACCATTGGTATTGGAGCCTCGCCCGAATGCGATGGTCAAGTATTGGTAACTGAAGATGCTCTAGGACTATTCTCTGACTACACCCCACGATTCGCGAAACAGTACATCGACTTGAGTGCATTGATACGGGAATCATTCGCTAGATTCGAGGATGATGTTCGCTCCGGTGCCTTTCCGACATTGGAACATTGCTTTGATGTTGCCAATAAGTCATAACTCCCCATTTCACCAGGCCAACGCGAAAGCCGAGCAGGCCAGTGAATTTCAAACATTGGATTAACCAGAGGAACGTAGGATAATATCGATGAATCGCAAGGACATAGGACTGGCCATCTTGGTAGTGGCCATTTGGGGATTCAACTTCGTCGCCATCAAAGTGGGTCTGAAAGAAATTCCGCCCATTCTGCTTTGCGCGCTCAGATTCTTTCTCGCCGCGTTTCCGGCGGTCTTTTTCATCAAGCGCCCCGCCGTTCCTTTCCGCCTGGTTATTGCCTTCGGATTGGTGATGTTCGCGTTTCAGTTCGCTCTGCTGTTTTCCGGCATGTCCGCCGGAACAACGGCGGGACTGGCGTCTTTGGTGCTTCAGGTCCAGGTGTTCTTCACGGTCGTACTGGCTGTTATATTTCTGGCTGAACAGCCATCTCTTTGGCAAATCGCCGGCGCCTTGACGTCATTCTCGGGAATCGGGCTTGTTGCCATAAATATTGGTGGTGAAGTTTCGGCACTTGGTCTGGTTTTAATCGTTGCTGCCGCCGCCTCATGGGGCATAGGCAACCTGATTGCCAAGACGCTTGGTAAAGTCGATATGCTTGCGCTGGTGGTTTGGGGAAGTCTCGTTGCCTGGCCGCCGCTCCTACTGCTGTCGTGCCTTCTGGAACAAGGCAGCTGGAGCCTTGAAGGCATATCTCATCTTTCGTGGCTCACTATCGCTGCCGTCGGCTATATTGTATATCCGGCAACTCTGCTGGGTTTCGCCGTGTGGAGTTGGTTACTGAGTCACTATCCGGCGGCGACGGTGGCGCCGTTTGCTTTGTTGGTGCCGGTGTTCGGATTCACGAGTTCAGCGCTGGCCTTGGGGGAGCCGCTATATGCATGGAAAGTAGCCGCTGCCATGCTGATTATTGCGGGGCTGTGCATCAATCTGATGGGTGCTCGCATCGCCATACGCTTCCGTCCGGCATAATCACAGCATGCTTAACCCCTCATTTGATTGGAGAGCCCAGCGTTTGGCATCACTAGGGAGACTGAAGCATGTTTGACATCCAGAACTATGCGAGCTTTATCGCAGCAATTCTTATTTTTCAGCTGATTCCTGGGCCAGGCACACTGGCGATTCTTACTGCTACTGCGCGTAACGGTATCGGAGTAGGATTCGGTGCCGTTGTGGGGACCTTACTCGGAGATTTCACCTACATGGTCGGGGCGGTCCTCGGCTTGGCTGCTGTGATGCATGCGCACCCGCTTGCGTTCGAGGCACTGCAATGGTTTGGTGCTGCTTACTTGGGCTGACTAGGCATTCAGTTGCTCAGGTCACCTATTGCCAGCGATGTGAGCGCGACCGAACAGAAAAAGAGCGGGTGGCGCTATTTTCAGCAGGCATTCATGGTCAGCCTCACCAACCCCAAGGTCATTCTGTTCTTCATGGCTTTCTTCCCGCTGTTTTTACGCGCTGATGCATCGTCCGTTACCCTCGGCGCACTGATGGCGCACGTTACCCTCATCAGCTTCTTGTATCAGGCGGGCCTCGTGCTCGTTGGCAACGCTTTGGCACGCAAGCTCTCGGCGTTGCCATCGGTGCGCAAAGTTGCGGCTCGGCTTGCGGGCATGGCGCTCATCGGGTTTGGCGTAAAATTGGCGGTAAATAACCGATGAAGTTACATCCCAACCCCTTATTCCACCAGATAAGCCGCTGAAGTCGGCGTTAAACATCACAATCTCATGGCAAGAAATATTGAAATCAAAGCCCAAATTGAAAGCATCGAATCACTGTTGCCATTGGTAGCGAAGATCGCTGACGAAGGGCCAATCGAAATAGTCCAGGACGATACGTTTTTTGCTTGTCCCAACGGCAGACTGAAGCTTCGTGCTTTCTCCGAGCATGATGGGCAGCTGATTTTCTATCAACGTCCGGACAACGCTGGCCCCAAAGAGTCTTTCTATGTCATTTCACCGACCTTATCACCCGATACGCTTCGCCAGGTGTTGTCGTTTGCCTATAAGGAAGTTGGGCGTGTGCGTAAACATCGCACATTATTCTTGGCGGGACGAACGCGAATCCATCTGGATAAGGTGGAAGAACTGGGAGACTTTTTGGAACTGGAAGTCGTTCTTGCTGAAGGCGAACCTAGCGAAGCCGGTATATCAGTTGCTCATGAATTGCTGGAAAAGCTGGGTGTCTCTCAGCATCAACTGGTAGAAGAGGCGTATGTAGATCTACTGGCAAAATTGCTTAATAAGCTGATCCTTTCACCGACCTCTGTCGGCAGGTGAGTTTAAGCGCCAAATGCTATAAGGAGACAATCATGAATTCCGCCATCAAAATAACTGTCGGGGTCGAAGCAGAGGCAATTACAGTGGTAACAAAGGAGCTAACCGTGCGCCACTTCCATTCAAACATGCCTGAGGTCTATGCGACTCCCTGCATGATCCACTTGATGGAAATTGCGGCCGGTAACGCAGTCCAGCCTTACCTGCCAGCCGGATGGGTTTCAGTTGGCGTCGACGTCAACATACGTCACTTGGCTCCTACGCCAGTTGACCGCACCGTCACCGCATATGCTAGAGTTACCAAAGTCACTGACAAGCTAATTGAATTCGAGGTGCTGGCGCAGGAAGGCAAAAATCTAATTGGGAAAGGCACTCATTCCCGTGCTCCGGTCAACCTTGCGCGGTTCGAGCAAACCCTTTCCGGCCTCTCCACATGAACGTAGCATATTATCCTATGGCCAAACGAAACTGTACGAAAAGCCGCGCAGCTCAGTTTACCTAACATTAGTCACTATTAAGGAAATATCAAGCAATGCCCACACCTAGAGTCGGAGTTGGAGTACTCATCATGGAGAATGGACGCATACTGCTCGGAAAACGAAAAGGATCGCACGGCGCTGGAACGTGGTCTGCACCTGGCGGTCACCTTGAGTATGGCGAGTCAATCGAGAATTGTGCTGCACGTGAAGTGCTGGAAGAAACCGGCATCAGAATCCGGGATCTTCGGTATGGCCCATTCACAAACAACGTATTTGAATCCGAGCAGAAACATTATGTTACTGTCTTCGTGCTGGCAAAGCGGGAATCGGGAATTGTCGAAACAAAAGAACCTGAAAAGTGTGAAGGCTGGGAATGGTTTGATTGGTCTAATTTGCCCGAGCCACTGTTCCCACCACTGGAAGCATTGAGCTGCCAAGGCTTTACTTTGCCCGATGGCCCTTGATCTCAAGCATTAAATGTCACTAATAGAAATGGTCAATGCTATGAAAAGTGTTTGCGTGTACTGTGGTTCCAGCCCTGGTAGGCAAGAAGCGTATTTGAACGCCGCTCGCAGCCTTGCAAGGTCACTCGTCGATCGAAACATAAAGCTTGTCTACGGTGGTGCCAGCGTCGGAATCATGGGCTTGGTGGCAGACTCAGTGCTACAACTCGGCGGCCAAGCAGTGGGGG